>SLST01000363.1 GCA_007130265.1 Spirochaetales bacterium | reverse complement strand
CATTCGAACAGTCACGTGGGCGTCTCGCTTGCGGCGATGGCGCACCTCGCCGCCGCGACGCCGAACCTCTCCTACGCCTGCGACACGCACTATCCCTGGCAGCGCGAAGAGATCGTCGCCGGGGGCCGGCGTGCCTTCGACGACGGCGCCTATATCGTGACGAACGACCCGGGACTGGGCGTCGAGCTCGACCGTGAAGCGCTCGAGCGGCTGCATCGTCGGTACCTCGAGTACGGGCTGACCGAGCGGAACGACGAGGTTGAGATGCAGAAGAAGCAGCCGGGCTGGCGCTTCGAGCCGGTGCGGTGGTGAGGGAGGAGTCCGCGGTGTCCCATGCGCTGGACCGCCTCTTCTCGCCCGCCTCCGTCGCCGTGGTGGGGGCGACCGAGTCGCCGGGCAAGCCCGGCCGGCGCGTCACCGAGAGCCTCCTTCGCAGCGGGGTCAGGGTCTTCCCCGTGCATCCGACGCGTGAGCTCGTGCTCGGCCTCACCGCGTATCCGAGCCTGCGGAACCTCCCCGAACGTCCTGATCTCGTGGTGATCGCGGTCGCAGCGGTGTCCGCGGTAGAGGCGACGGTAGCCGCCGTCGCGATAGGCGTGCCGTACGTGGTCGTGCTTGCCGGCGGGTTTGGTGAGAGCGGTGAGGAAGGAAAGCGGCTCGAGCGCCGGCTCGAGGAGATCGTCCGCGGGTCCGGCACGCGCCTGCTCGGGCCCAATACTCTGGGCTTCCAGGTGCCGGGCGGGGCGGACACCGTCTTCGTCGAGCATGCCGAGGAGGGGTTTGCACCCGCCGCCGGCACACCCGCCGCCGGCACACCCGCCGCCGGCACACCGCACGGGGTGGCCATGATCAGCCAGAGCGGTTCGGTGGCCGTGGAGGCGCTTGCGGCCGCCGCCGTCCACGGGTTCCCGCTTCGGTGCTTCGTCGGTCTGGGGAACGCCGTCGACCTGGGGACGATCGAGTTTCTCGACCACTTCGCCGACGATCCGGGCACCTCGTGCATCTGCGTCTATCTCGAGCACCTGGGCGAGGGTCGGGCGCTCCTCGAGGCCGCGCGGCGCGCCTCAGCGCGAAAACCCGTTATCTTTCTCAAGGCCGGCCGTACGAAGGCTGGAGCTGCCGCCGTTGCCTTGCACACCGGTCGGCTCGCCGGCTCGGACCGCGTCGTGGACGGAGTGCTACGCCAGTCCGGGATCCAACGCGCCGTGGACGACGAGGCGCTGACGGACGCGGCTCGGGTGGTCTCGTACGCGCAGCCGGCGCCCGGAAACCGCGTTGCGGTGATCACGCCGGCCGGGGGATACGGGGTGATGTGCGTAGACGCGATCAAGGCCTCGCTCGGCGAGGAGGAGGCGCGTGGCGCGATGTCGCTCGAACTTGCGACCCTCTCGGCGCAGACCGAGGAGCGGCTGCGCGAGGTTTGCCTGCCCTTCGCCGCGGTGCACAATCCGGTCGACCTGACCGCGGGAGTCGACACCGACGCTTTCGCCGACGCGGTAGAGGCGGTTCTTGCCGACGCGCAGGTGGATATCCTGATCGTCCTCGCCTTCTTCGCCCCGGACGGGATCGGCGACGAGCTCGTCGACCGGATCGCGGCGGTCGCGCGCGCGAGCGAGAAGAGCCTCCTCGTCTTCTGCCGGTTCGGCGCGCGGACCGACGAGTACTGCCGCGCGTTCACCGATCGGGGGCTCGCCGCTTTCGACTCGCTTCCACGAACCGTGCGCGCGGCGCGTGTGCTCGTAGAGCGGTCGCGGATGGTCGCGGCCTGCGCCCCGGCCGTCCGGCAGACACTCTCCCGGCGCGAACCGGGAGCTGCCGCCGCGACCTGGGCCTCGCGGTTCGACGCGCAACGGGCGCCGAACGAGGCGGACGTCAAGAGCCTTCTGAGAGAGTTTGGTCTGCCGGTGCCGGCGTCGCGGCTCATCCTGGCCGGGGAGACGACGCGGCTTCCCGACTTCGAGGGACCGTACGCCGTCAAGGTGGTTTCCGCATCCATCCTTCACAAGACCGACGCCGGGGGCTTGCGGCTCAACGTGGACGAGCAGCGGCTGCTACGGGTTGTGGCCGAGCTGCGCGAACGCTTCCCGGACGATTCGATCCTCGTCGAGCAGATGGTGCGCGACGTGGCCGTGGAGATGATCGCAGGCGCGACTCGCGATCCTGATCTCGGGCTCGCGTTGATGGTCGGAGCCGGCGGTACCTTCGCCGAGCTCTATCGCGACGTGGGCTTCAGGCTCATCCCGTGTGGGCGCGAGGAGATTGAGACGATGCTCGGCGAGTTGCGCCTCGCGCCCCTCCTGTCAGGGTACCGAGGGATCACCGTCGACCGTGACGGACTTGTCGACTGGCTCGTCGGCTTCTCATCGCTGATCGGCGAGATGGGCGATGCGGTGGAGGAGTGCGACATCAACCCGCTCTGCTATGCGGCCGGGCGCTGGGTCGCGCTCGACGCAAAGATGGTGCTGCGGTTCAATCGGGTTCGTTGATTCCCTGCGCCGCCGGCGGCACGACCGCCACGCGGGTTCGCGGCAGGCTCTCCGGATACTCACGCTGGATGAACTCGATCAGCTTCTCGCGGACGTGGACCCGCAGGTCCCAAGCCGCCCCGCTGCTCGCGGCGCTCATCAGTGCCCGGATCTCCAGCGTGTGCTCGCGCGCGTCGGTCACCTGCAGCACGTTGACCCGGCGGTCCCAGATGGGGCTTGCCTCGAGCAGGCGGGTGAGCTCCGCCCGCAGTGGCGCGAAGGGGATCGTATAGTCGGTGTAGATGAAGACGGTCCCCAGTATGTCGGCCGATGTACGGGTCCAGTTCTGGAAGGGCTGCTCCAGGAAGTAGGTGCTCGGGACCACGAGCCGACGCTGATCCCAGATCCTTATCACGATGTAGGTGAGGTTTATCTCTTCGATCCGACCCCACTCGTTCTCCACGATCACCACGTCGTCGATCCGGATCGGTTGGGTCACCGCGATCTGCAGCCCGGCAAGGATCGTCCCGAGTGCCTTCTGCGCGGCGAGACCGATGATGAGACCCGCGACGCCGGCGGAGGCAAAGAGGCTCACGCCGATGCTTCTGACCTCCTCGAAGACCATGAGCGTCGTTGCGACCGCGATGAGGATGATCGCGAAGATCACGATCCGTTCGAGGACGTTGTACTGCGTGTGCAGCTTGCGCGTCTCGAGATTGTCCGCCTTTGACATGTCGGCTTTGCTGAGCAGCCGCTTCTTCGTCGCGTGGATCGTCGAGATGAGCATCCACGCAACCGCCGCGATGAGCAGGATCTCTCCAACGGTCCCCGCCGGGCCGAGAAGCTGAGGAGCTACGCCGTCTATCGCCTCGATACCGTAGCGAAGGAAGAGGGCGAGCAGAAGCACGAGTCCCGGCGGGATCAGCCTTGTCACTGTCTTCATACGAGCGCATATGATAGTATGTTTGCATTCCAACGGAAAGGACGTTCATGTACACCGCCGAACCAACCCGCTATTCGATACATCTCGAGCCCGATCTCGAAGCGCTCGATTTCGCCGCTCGAGTCGTCATTGATTTCCGGCCGAAGCCTGCCGCAGGCGCTACCGCGATCACGACCGTGATGCTCGATGCGCGTGCTCTCGCGATCGAATCGGTGCACCTCGCAATCGACGATACGAGGACATCCGTGGCGTTTCGGCAGGAGCCCGAGCGGCTGCACATTGACCTTGGTCGCTCGATTGACGAGCGCTTCTCGCTCGAGATCGCGTACCGCGGCGAGATCAACGACGAGATGGCGGGGTTCTACCGCAGCCGCTACATCCACGGCGGTGAGGAGCGGTTCGTTGCGGTGACCCAGTTCGAGGAGCACGACGCCCGCCGCGCTTTTCCGTGCGTCGACCATCCTGCCTACAAGGCGGTCTTCGAGATAGAGATCGAGACGGAGGCGGGTCATCTCGCGATCGCCAACACACCTGAGGTTGCCTCAACGTCGGCGGATACGAGATCCGGGTCCGGACGGGTGCTCCACCGCTTTGAGCCCACGCCGCCCATGTCAACCTATCTCGTCTTCTTTGGCGTGGGGGCCTTCGAGTGCCTCGAAGACAACTCGTGGCGCGTCCCGATACGCGTGGCCGTTTCGCCAGGGAAGGCGAAGTACGCTGCGCCCGCGCTCGAGTACTGCCGTGCATCGCTGGCCTTCCTTGACGAT
>SLST01000026.1 GCA_007130265.1 Spirochaetales bacterium | reverse complement strand
GCGCGGCTGCGTGATGCCGAGGCCAGTCTCGAGCAGCTTCGCGAGGAGGTCGTGCACTTCCTGCACGTGTACGACGATTTCACCCGCGTGCTTGCGGACACGCTTCAGCGGGTCGACGGCGAGCTTCCGGGGCGTGGCAGGGCCGTAGAGCGGGCCGATCTCGCGTCCTTGCTTCGTACCGACGGTATTGGTGACGGTCAGCGGCGTCAGCTCGAGAACCTCCAGGAGGTGGTTGCCTCGCTTCGTGCGGCGATCGGGCCTCTCGGTGAGCTGTCCGAGGCGCTCGAACTGCACAAGGAGCTCCTCTCTGACCTGCCCAACCTGTGGCCGGTCATCAACGGGCTTGGCCACATCACGATGGAGTTTGGCCCGAACATTCATCCGATCACCGGCGTCTGGTACATGCACCGCGGCCTCGACATCTGGTATTATCCGGGTACTCCGCTCATTGCGGCGGGAAACGGCGTCGTCAGTGAGGTCAGATACGACAACGTGAGCGGCTTCGGTTGGTACATTGAGATCGATCATCCGTACGGATTCCGGACGAAGTACACGCACATGAACTCGATAGACGTCCAACGAGGGCAAGAAGTCTCTCAGGGCGACCGGATCGGGACCCTCGGCAGCAGCGGTACCGCCACCGGTCCCCACCTGCATTTCGAGATCCAGCTTGGGAACGAGCTCATCGACCCTGCATACTTTCTGAAGCTATCCACTCCTGATCTCACGAGCCGCGCACCGCTCTTCAACACGACGCGACCGCTGCGGTAGAAGCGGCAGACCCAAACCACCCGGACCGGGAGAAGAACGCAATGAAAAGAGGCCCGGTTCCCCGGGCCTCTTTGGTCAGATCTGCGCACCGCCGTGACGACGCGGCCTTGGCGCCGTGCGTCCGGCCTACTGCTTCTTCCTGAAGCTCTCGAAGTTGATGATCAGGTTCAGGAGGATACCGACGATCGCGGCAAGCCCGAGGCCGCCAACCGAGAAGTTACCAATGCTGATCGCCGCGCCCGGAGCATCGCCGCCCACGAGACTTGCGATCGAGCCTGTTCCCAAGCCGAGTACCATCATCGCGGCAACAATCATGAGAATCTTCGGGTTACTCATGTCGACGCGCGCGTCCACCATGTTCTTCACGCCGATCGCCGAGATCATGCCGAAGAGCAGGATCGAGATGCCGCCCACCACCGGAGCCGGAATCGTTCCGACAATCGCGTTGAACTTGGGCACGAACGAAATGAGGATCGCGAAGATCGCGGCGATCCGCATCACGACGGGCTTGTAGACCCCGGTCAGCGCGATCGCGCCGGTGTTCTCGCTGTAGGTCGTGTTCGCCGGTCCACCGATGAACGCCGAAAGCGTCGTCGCGAGACCGTCACCGAGCAATGTGCGTGAGATCTTCGGATCCTTCAGGAAGTCCTTCTGAACGACGTTCCCGATCGCCAGGATGTCTCCGAAGTGCTCGACTATCGTCACGATCGCGATCGGAAGGGCAAAGCTGATCGCCGTCCACGAGAAGCGGGGAAGCGAGAACGCCGGGACTCCGACCCATGCTGCCGCCTGCACCGACGAAAAGTCGACGATGCCGATGATCACCGAGAGGACATACCCTGCGATGATCGCGATGAGCACCGGCAGAAGCGACAGGAAGTTCAGCCGCCACTTGGGGAAGGCGACCTTCACGACAATCCCCACCGCGAAGGTGAAGAAAGCGACGAGCCAGCACCCGAGGATGCCGATCTGCGCCTGGACGTTCCCTACGTACCCGTCGACGGAGTTGAGAATTGCGACGGGTGCGAGAATCACGCCGATCAGGATGATGATCGGGCCGGTGACGTGCGGCGGCAGGATCCGGTGCAGCACGTCTATCGACACGAAGTTGAAGATGATCGAGACCACTATGTAGAGCAGGCCTGCGACCATGATACCACCGAGCGCGTACGGGAGTCCCTCCGTGGCGCCGATCACGAAGAGCGCCGGGAGGAACGCGAACGAGCTCCCCAGGAAGACCGGTACCTTGAACTTGGTGACCACATGGAACAGCAGGGTACCCACGCCGGCGGCGAACAGGGTAACCCCGATGTCCAGACCCGTGAGGATCGGCACCAGGACGGTCGCTCCGAACATGACAAAGGTGTGCTGCAGGCCCAGGACGACGGTTCTCCCCGTCAGACCCTCGCGTTCCACCTTCTCTACGACATCAGACATACTCCCTCCGCGGAACAAGATAGTGTATCGGCCTACGGCCGATTGCGCGACAGTCTACTCAGTTTCGACATGCTTGCATAGAATCCGCGATTCCCGGTCCTTGACACCGGTCGACGGTGGGCATACGGTTGACCGACCGCCTGAGGATTCGGGGGCTATGACCGACAAGGAACGATCCGAGCGCCGGGAGAAACAGCATGAGAAGGGCAAGCTCACCGCCGAGGAGCGCATAGAGCTTCTCGTCGATCCCGGCTCCTTCGTGGAGACCGAGTCGCACGTCATGGGGCGTTCGCACGACTTCGGTCTCGCCGGAAAGCTCCAGCGCGGAGACGGCGTGCTGACCGGTAGCGCGCTCGTGGCCGGCCGGCAGGTTTGGCTCGCGGTTCAGGATTTCACCGTCATGGGCGGTTCGCTCGGCGAGATGCATGCCAGGCGTATCGCCGCTGCCGAGCAGATGGCGATACGGACCGGCGCGCCGTTCATCCAGATCAACGATTCCGGCGGAGCGCGCATTCAGGAGGGGGTGCTCTCGCTCCACGGGTACGCAGAGATCTTCCGAGCCAACACGTACGCCTCCGGCGTCATCCCGCAGATATCGATCGTCCTCGGGCCGTGCGCCGGGGGCGCGGTCTATTCACCGGCGATTACCGATTTCATCCTCATGGTGGACCGCCTCAGCAACATGTACATCACTGGACCGGATGTGATTCGCCAGGTCACGGGCGAGGAGATCTCGCACGAGGACCTTGGGGGCGCCGGCGCGCACTGCACGAAGAGCGGTGTCGCCCACGCCCGCTTCGCCACCGAGGCGGATTGCTTCACCTGGCTGAAGACGCTGCTCGCCTACCTTCCCTCCAACAACGAGGAGTCACCGCCGCTCGGGGCGGCGGCCGACCCTCCTGACCGGGCAACCCCTGAGCTCGACGAGCTGCTACCCGAGCGTGAGCAGGCCGGCTACGATGTGCGGGACGTCGTCCGACTGGTCTGCGACGAAGCCTCGTTCCTCGAGATCCACGCCGAATACGCGCGCAACGTCGTGGTGGGATTCTCCCGGCTCGCCGGGCGTACGATTGGGATCGTCGCGAGCCAGCCTTCGGTGCTCGCAGGCGCGCTCGACATCAACGCGAGCGACAAGGCCGCGCGCTTCATCCGCTTCTGCGATTGCTTCGGGGTACCCGTCATCTCGTTCGTCGACGTTCCGGGGTTCCTCCCCGGCGTAGGGCAAGAACACGGGGGGATCATTCGCCACGGGGCCAAGATGCTCTACGCGATCGCCGAGGCGACCGTGCCGAAGATCGCGCTCGTACTCCGCAAGGCGTACGGCGGTGCCTTCATCTCGATGGCGTCGAAGGGCCTCGGCTACGACCGGGTGCTCGCGCTGCCGAGCGCCCGCATCGCCGTCATGGGTCCCGAAGGCGCCGCGAGCATCATCTTCAGGCGCCGGATTTGTGAGGCCGAGGATCCTGACGCCGAACGTGCCGCGAGGATTTCCGAGTTCAAGGAGGCGGTAGCCGATCCGATGGTAGCCGCCGGATACGGGTACATCGATCAGGTGGTAGAGCCGACTGCCGTGCGGCGCGAGCTCATCCGATCGTTGGAGATCCTCGCGTCCAAGCGAGAGGAACGTCCCCCGCGCAAGCACGGCAATCTGCCCGTGTAGGAGGAGAGGTGACGCAGGAACTGTCGTTTGCCTTGCAGGCGGCCTTCACAGGAATAGGGATCGTGTTCGGCTTTCTCCTGCTCCTGAGCCTTCTGATGGTCGCGATCCGAGGCCTCGTTGATGGTCTCTTCGCCGGCAAAGGCTCGTCCGCGGCCCGGAGGCCCGCGACTGCGACGACGTCCGCGGCCGCGCCGCCCCCCGCCGGGCGTTGGGCGCTTCCAGCCTGGGTGGTTGCCGCCGCCGCGGCGTACTTGGAGAGCGAGGCGAAGGACGGGGAGTCATCGGCCCGCGCTTCGGTCTGGGTGAACAGGGGCGTGAGATGAAGCGCGAGCTCACGATTCTCGTGGATGATGTCGAGCACCTCGTTACCGTCTCGCGGCAGGGCGACCGACTGATCGTCGAGCGCGGCGATGAGGCATACGAGGTGATCATCCGTTCGGACCGCCTCGTGGATCACGGTGATGGCGAACCGGCGTCGAAGGCCCCGCTCGTCGCTCCGGCCCCGGCGGTCGCCGCCGCATCCACGCCGGCCGGAGCGGTCTCCGTACCCTCGCCCATGGTGGGGGTCGTGCGGGAGGTGCACGTGACGTCCGGGGCCGCCGTCGCCGAAGGCGGCCGGCTCGTCACGATGGAGGCGATGAAGATGGAGATCTACGTCACGGCGCCCTGTTCGGGCAGAGTGGCGGAGGTCCTGTGTTCGGCGGGCGATACCGTGACCGAGGGCGCCGAACTCCTCCGTATCTCTGCTGCCGGAGCCCGTCCGTCGTGATCGGAGACTTCCTCGCCTCCACCGGCTTTGCGGCCATTGAGTGGCAGAACCTCGTGATGCTCGGTGTCGGCGTTGTGCTGCTCTACCTCGGGATCGCCCGGAAGTACGAGCCGCTTCTGCTGATACCGATCGGTTTCGGGGCGATCCTGGTCAACCTCCCGCTCACGGGTCTGACCGCAGACGGCGGTCTGCTGCGCTTCTTCTACTTCGGCATTGAAACCGGTATCTTCCCGCCCCTCATCTTCCTGGGGATCGGCGCGATGACCGACTTTGGTCCGCTGCTCGCCCAGCCGAGGACCTTCCTGTTGGGCGCCGCCGCGCAGTTCGGCATTTTCGCCACCCTGATCGGCGCCCGCGCGCTCGGGTTCAGCTTCGCCGAGTCCGCCTCCATCGCCATCATCGGCGGCGCCGACGGCCCCACCGCGATCTACCTCACCGCGAAAATGGCGGACCACCTGCTCGGGCCCATCGCCGTGGCAGCTTACTCGTATATGGCGCTCGTCCCGGTGATCCAGCCACCCATCATCCGAGCGCTGACGAGCCGTGCTGAACGCATGGTCGTCATGCGCGAGGTGAAGCCGGTCTCCAGGCGCGTGAAGATCGCCTTTCCGGTGATCACGACGATCGTCGCCGGGCTCGTGGTTCCGGCTTCGGTTCCCCTGGTGGGGATGCTCATGCTCGGCAATCTTCTGCGGGAATCCGGCGTTGCGAACCGCCTCGCCCAGACCGCGCAGAACGAGCTCATCAACATCGTGACGATCCTGCTCGCCACCGCGATCGGTTCGAAGATGGGGGCCGACGAGTTCCTGACGGTGGAGACGCTGATGATCATCGGGCTCGGGCTCGTGGCCTTTGCCATCGGGACCGCCTCCGGCGTGTTGCTCGGCAAGGTGATGTGCCTGCTTTCCGGGAAGCAGGTGAACCCCATGATCGGGGCGGCGGGCGTCTCAGCGGTGCCGATGGCTGCACGGGTCGTGCAGAAGGTGGGCCAGGAAGAAGACCCGCGAAACTTTCTGCTCATGCACGCGATGGGCCCGAACGTCGCGGGCGTGATCGGCTCCGCGGTCGCCGCCGGGATTCTGCTCGCCCTCGCGTGATTGTCGACTGCTCGCGACGAGGCGCCTTGCGGTACGGCGTCGGCTGAAGAACCGGCAACAGCCTCAGTACGCCACGATCTGCGTGCCCGCCCGACCCTCAACCGCTTCGACGAGATTCGCCACATCAGTGATGATGACGCGGTTCTGCGGGTGCGCCTGGATAAACTCGATCGCCGCCATCATCTTGGGCCCCATCGAGCCCGGGGGAAACTCGCCCTGCTGGTAGTAGTGGCGCGCCTGGGCGAGGGTGATCCGGGCCAGGGGTTTCTCCTGCGGGGTGCCGAAGTGGACGGTCACCCGCGGAACGCCGGTTATGATAACGAGCATGCGAGCTCCCACGGCGATCGCCAGTTTCATGCTCGCGAGATCCTTGTCGATCACGCAGTCGACCCCCTCTATCGTCCCGTCCTCTTCGTAGTAGACGGGGATTCCGCCGCCGCCTCCGGTGATGAGCAGGTACCCGTCATCGAGCAGATGGTTGATTGCGTCCTTCTCCACGATGTCGATGGGGTAGGGCGAGGCGACGTAACGCCGGTACCCGCGATTCGCATCCTCTTTCACGACCCACCCTTTCTCGCGGACGAGTTGCTCCGCCTGCTCCTTGCTGTAGAAGGGACCGATCGGCTTGGACGGGTTCTCCATTGAGGGGTCGTAGCGGTCAACGATGATCTGCGAAGGGAGGGTGACGACGTGGCGCCAGATACCATGGCGAATCATAACATTCTGGAGAGACTGCTCTATCATGTACCCCATGGACCCGCACGTCATTGCGTCTGCGATACCAAGCGGTATCTCAGGAACATCGCTCTTCGCAAGCTCACTCTGGAGCATGAGATCGCCCACCTGGGGACCGTTGCCATGGGTGAGGATGAAGTTGTACTCACGCTCGAGGAGCTCCACCACCGGTTCCATGGACCGGCGCGTATTGGCAAACTGTTCGGCGATCGTTCCCCTCTGTCCTTTGTCTCTGATGGAGTTTCCCCCGAGCGCGATGACCGCAAGCCGCTCCTTGTTCGTCTCAACCGGCATCTACCTGCCTCCTCCCGACGCGGATGAGCGGGAGTGTAGCACCGGAATCGCGGCGCGGCTACCAGGCGAACAGCGTGCGCCCTCCGCCACGATGGACGGAAACGGCTATGCCGTAGAGTCGGCTCAGAAGCTCTTCGGTGAGCACCTCCTCCGGACGGCCCGCGGCGAGGACGTTTCCCTCGTGAAGGAGGACCACCTTGTCGGCGAGTGCCGCGGCAAACTCGGGCTCGTGGACGGTCAGGACGATCGCGCGTCCCAGATCAGTCTGGGTCTGCAGCAGACCCACAAGTCTTCGCTTGTTCGCCAGATCCAGATGGGCTGAGGGCTCGTCGAGCAGGAGCGTCCGCGGCTCCTGGGCGAGGGCGCGGGCGAGCAGCACCAGCTGTCGCTCCCCAGCGCTCGTCTCGAGCACCCCGCGCTCGGCCATCACACCCATCCCCACCTGCTCGAGAGCTGCGCGGGCGATCTCAATGTGTGCGGCGGTTGGCGATTGCAGCGGACCCAGGTACGGCGCGCGGCCGAGCAGCACGTACTCGAGGATCGAGTACTCGAAGGCGACGTGATCGGTCTGGGGAACGAGTGACAGCAGCTGTCCGCGCTCGGCCCCTGCGAGTGTCCGAAGGTCGCGACCCTCCACGCTGACCGTGCCCGACCACGGCGCGATCCAGCCGAGTGCGACGTTCAAGAGCGTCGTCTTTCCCACGCCGTTCGGACCAAGAATCGCCGTAACCGTCCCGGGTCGGGCATCCAGGTCGACCCCATGGAGTACCTCGTGCCGCGCCTCCCGGTGTTCGGTCGCGGCGTACCCGGCGACGATGCCACGGAGCTCGAGACTCACCGGACGACCCTCACCTGGTTGCGTACGAGCAGCACGATGAACCCTCCGGCGCCCAGTAGAGACGTCACGATGCCGAGCGGGATCTCGCCTACGATGATCGTGCGCGCGATCGTGTCGCTTGCGAGCACGAAGACGGCGCCGAGAAGCGCGGACACGGGGAGCGCACGCGCGGTGTTCGCACCAACGAGCCGGCGTGCGGCGTGCGGCACAAGGAGTCCCACCCAGCCGACGATCCCGGATATCGCGACGAGCGACGCGGTTGTCGCGGTCGCGGCGATCAGGAGCGCAAGCCGCTCACGCCCCGGGGTCGCTCCGAGCGAGAACGCGACCCGATCCTCGAGCGCGAGCAGATTGAGCCGCCACCGTCTTGACCACGCGTAGGCGACGGCAAGGAGGACAACCGGTGCAACCTGCGCGAGTCTCGTCCAGCTCGTCGCGGCAAGGCTTCCGAGCAGCCAGAAGGTGATCGTCGGGAGCTGGCTCATCGGGTCGGCGACGAACTTGACGATTCCCACGCCGGCGGAGAAGAGTGCCGAGACGGCGATGCCGGAGAGGACCAGCCTGAGGATCCAGCCGCCGAAGCGGAACCGTCGAGCGATCCGGTAGCTCACCAGAAGACCAATCCCGCCGGTCAGCGCTGATACCCACTGCACGACCCAGAGCGGCGGCGCGAACGCGACGAGGGCGATGGCCGCACCGAAGGCGCTTCCCTGCGACACGCCTATGAGACCCGGCTCCACGAGCGGGTTCCCGAAGAGCGTCTGGAGGACGATTCCCGCCACGCCGAGTCCTGCTCCCAACAGCACCGCCGCGAGAATCCGCGGGAGTCTCAGATCGATCACGAGTCGAAGCGCCAGGGCATCGCGGACCATCAGAGTCGGACTCATGAAACCGGGGCGTGGGTAGCGGCCGACGAGTGTGGCGGCCACGATGAGCACCCCGAGCGCCATCGCCAGGATGAGCTGAAGGCGCAGTCCGGACGGCTCTTTCAGCGCGCAACTCCTTCGAGTTTCGCGAAGACAACCGCATCGATCTCCTGCCGGCTCATCCCGTAGGCGAAGATGAAGAACTCATAGATCGCGGACCGGATGTCATCGTCGGTCACCAGCTGCGGGTGCAGCGTCGAGGCGAGCCACCTCAGCCCGAGAATCCAACGGACGTCCGGCTGGTCCCAGCTGTAGTAGTCGAGCGGGAACGCGTGCAGCTCGTCGCTGCGTACGGCTGTGAGCGAGGCCCACGTAGGATTCGCGGCGAGCGAGTCGCGGATCGCCTCCACGTCCTGTCGGTAGGCGACGAGCAAGATGACGTCCGGATCCCATGCGGCTATCTGCTCCAGACCGACGCGTGACCACCCGCCCCCCGGGGCGGCATCGACCCAGACGGGATCGCCGCCGGCGAGCTCCACCATCGTGGTCTGGATCCAGCCGGTCGGGGGGACGTTGAACACGCGTTCGGCCCCGGCGAGGTCTGCGTACAGGAACAGCGTGCGCGGCCGCTCGTCGGCGCGCGAAACGGCCGCGATGATCCGCTCGGTCTCGCGCTCGTAGTACCGCGCAAGCGATTCGCCTCGTTCGGGCTGCCCCAGAACGGCGCCCAGCAGTCGCAGATCGCGCTGGTAGAGCGCCGGCGTTTCGAGGTCGACGTAGACAACCGGTATGCCGAGGCGCTCGAGGTCTCCGCCCACGCCCCTTCGCAGCTCCGATTTCAGTATGACGAGGTCAGGATTCACGCCGACGATCTGTTCGGCGCCGACGTTGCGTTCGAAGCTCGCCTTGCGATCGTACTCCGGGTCGATCGCGGCGAGGAAGTTCCCCTTTCCCTGATCGATCCGTCCTATCCCGACGATCCGCTGCGCCGCATCCGGAAAAAGGTAGAGCGCGTTCGCGATCAACAGAACGGCGCGTCCTGCGGTCACGATTCGCTCGGGGTGCTCGGGGATCTCGACCTCACGGCCGAATGCGTCGGTGACGGTTCGCGTCGCGCCAATCTCGATGGTCCCCGTTGCACCGCAGACGAACGGGCCGAGCAGAAGCAGGCCGACCGACAGCAGAACGACTCGTCGCAGCACCGGAGGCCGTTGCGGGACCTGGGTGGATATCATGCTCATGCTGCATTCTCCGGCTCGATCGCCGGTGCGTCAAGAAACCTCGTGAGAGCACGGCCGCGCCATGGCCAGCTACTCGTCTTCCAGCTCCGTGTTCCAGTAGAGGTCGCTCACGAAGTGGTCCCAGCTGCGGTATCGCTTCGCCGTCTCGGGGATCTGGAGCCGGTGCCGGGGAGCCGGCCGCGACGGGCGCCGGATGAGCCGCATCCCTGCCTCTCTGGGCGTCCGGTTGCCTTTCCGGCTATTGGCCTCTACGCTGCAGGTGACGAGATTCTCCCATGTGTTCCGACCGCCCCTGGAACGGGGGATCACATGGTCGATGTTGAGCTCCGACGACCTGAGCCGTCTGCCCGTGTACTGGCAGGTGTAGTGATCACGTTCGTAGATGTTCTTGCGCGTGAGCTTGACGTTGTGCACGGGAAGCCGATCGTACCCAAGGAGCCGGATCACCCGTGGAACGAGCAGCGATATGCTCGGGGTGTGGATCCAGTCGGCGTCCGGCGGGACGTCGTCGTACTGTCTGCGCAGCTCCGATATCTCTGCCCACGAGTGGAACGAGTGGCCCACGTAGGAGCCGTCTTCCACCGACACGGCCTCCGCCGCCGACGAGAAGAGCTTCACGAAGGCGTCGCGTACCGTGGTCGTCCGAACCGGGACATACCCGCGATTGAGTACAAGCACGTGAGTCGACAGAATCGCGCTCATAACCCGCATAATGTACCACAGGTCGCGGCGTCTTGACTGCCCCCTACGGAATTCTCACATCGCCCGCTCGAGCGTGAAGAAGAGCTCCGGCTTCCCGCTCTCACCGACCTCCATGAGCCCCATGACGCGGTGCTCGTCGATGCGCCGGAAGTGGTCGACAATAGGGAGGTACCGATAGACCATCGCCGCGCTTCTCACACCAAAGAGGCAACGGCTGCGAAGGCGCGCCACACCGAGCGGATGGCGGACCAGCCTCCGGTCTTCGGGCAGCCGCCACGGCGCGATCAGCGCATGGTTCACGAGGCCCAGGAACGACTTCGGCCGATTGAAGACCAGCGCGTCCACGTCGTCGTCGGTTCGAAAGACCTTGCCCCACCACGAGGTCTGTTCGAGGAGGACTGTGAAGAGCGAGCCTCGTGTCGGGGAGCTTCCATGCCACACGCCCAGCAACTCGGCGCAGCCTAGCGGCGGGAGCGACCGCCAGGCATCGAGAACCCGCGCGCGATTCAACCCTCCGGCTCGTAGATGCGCACGTAGTCGACCTCTATCTCGGCCGGGAAGTAGGGCGCGTCGGCGGGCGGATAGCCGTCGAAGTGTCCTCCCACGGCGAGGTTGATGATGAGGTGGAACGGCTGGTCGAACGGAGCCGGGAAATCGTGCCGCGTGCCGTCCGGGCCGACGCTGTACCAGTCGGTCGCGGTGAAGTACAACTCGTCGTTCACGTACCACCGGATTTCGCCGGGTTCCCACTCGATCGCGTACAGGTTCATCCCGATGAAGGTCTCGCTCGGGCCGAACCGGTGCGTGCGGGTCTGATAGGTGTTGTCGGGCCATTCACCGCCGTAATGGATTGCGCCGCTCACCTCGCCCGGTCTGCTGCCGCGCGCCTCCATGATGTCTATCTCTCCGGATGCAGCCCAGCCGCCGTAGACCCCGGCGCGCGCAAAGCGATTCTCGTCAAGCCCGACCGGCTCCGGCATCATCCAGAACGCCGGCCACAGGCCCCTGCCGGCCGGCAGGCTCATCCGGGCCTCGATTCGTCCGTAGCGCACGGCAAGCTTGCCGCGCGTCACGAGACGGGCACTCGTATAGCGGCCGCTGCCGATCTCGTCGAATCGCCGTTCCTCGATCGCCCGGATAACGAGGCGCCCGTCATGGAGGAAGACGTTCTGTTCCTCATCAGTGTAGTACTGCCACTCGTTGTTCCCCCAGCCGGGAATTCCCGCGACACTTCCGTCGCCCAGATCGAAGTCCCAGTAGGCGTGGTCGAGCCGCGGCCCGTCAAACTCGTCGTGCCAGATGAGCCGCCAGCCGTCACGGTCGGGGACCTCGCGGGCGAACTCCCCGCTTCCGGCTCTCCCGATGATCTGCGACCCTGCGCACGCAGCAGTGACGAGCGCAGTCGTCGTGATGAGCATGGCCACTGCGCCCAGCCGGGCGCGGTTCCTGAGGCTCGCCGCGCGGTGACGGCGAGGTCGCGGTGCGCGCGGAGCGCCAGTCATCGCATTACCCTCGCAGCCTGATGAACTCGGGCTGGGCCTGCTGCATTGCGAAGGGAACGAGCCCTGCGGCGAGCGCCTCCACGTCGTCGGCAACCGCCCGGCCCACGCTCTGCAGGCCCTCCGCGTTGGCGCCCGCGCGATGAGACGAGAGGACCGCGTGTTCGGCGCGGCGGATCGGGTGGTCGGCCGGCAGCGGTTCGTCCGGGAAGACGTCGATTCCTGCGCGGAAGCGCCCCTCGAGCAGGAGCTCGGTAAGCGCGTCGAAGTCGACGACGTGCGACCTGCTCATGAGAAGGAGGACGGCGTCGCGCCGGACCAGCTCGAGCGCAGGGCGGTCGAGGAAGGCACGGTTCTCCGCGGACGGTACCGCGAGCACGTAGATGAAGCGCGATGTGGAAAGCAGCGTCCCCATGTCTACCGGCGCCACCCCGTTTCGCCGCAGGTACGTGTCGGTGAGCCACGGGTCGTAGACCTGGATGTCGCACCCGAACGGCTCAATCAGCGGCTTCAGCGCCCGGGCCAGTCCGCCGAACCCGATGAATCCCACCTGCCTGCCGTAGTGCGTGAACGGCTCGCCGATCGCGGTATCCAGGTCCGAGTGGCTCCAGTTCGGGTCGCTCGTACGGAACATCCGATCCGTCCAGGCGATCTGCCGCGAGGCGGCGAGCGCGAGGCCGAGCGCCATCTCCGCGACCGCCGGGCCGAACGCGGGAGCACAGCTCAGCACGCGGATCCCCTTCGCGAAGCACGTCTCGTAATCGAGCGAGGCCGGCGACGGGAACCCACCGGAGACCTCGAGAATCGCGCGGAGCCTGGGGAAGCGTGAGGGATCGCCGTAGCGCCACCCGCCGGCCACGATGATCTCCACGTCGGGGGCGATCTTCTCGAGCTCTGTCTCCGGCACCGGCTCGTCCCTGCCCCAGACGATTCGGGCTGCGGCATGGAGCCGCGCGAGGTCATCGGGCGAGAAGATCGTGCTCGTCTTGCGGCCGTGCGGATCAAAGAGCAGCGTCGGTTTCATACCTTCATCTTAGGCCCCGGGTACGGTTCCGTCCAGTGGCCTGCTTCGATCGGTCTTTGCCGTGTCGTCGGCCGTTTCGTTAGTATAGAAGCCAACCTCATGAGCCCCCATCATATTGTCCTGATCGCCATCTATGTCGCCGCGGCAGCAGCCTTCGTGACGCTTCTCTTTCGCGATGCGCCCTACGGGCGTTTCGTGCGGGAGGGGTGGGGCGTAACGCTCAGCGAACGATGGGCATGGCTCGTTATGGAGTTCCCGGCCGGTCTCTCGATCCTCGTGATGATGCTCACCGGCCCCCGCCGGGAGCCGGTGGCGCTCGTTTTCTTCGCCGCCTGGCAGGCGCACTACGTCTATCGCAGTCTGATCTATCCTTTTCTCCTGCCGTCCGGGCGTACGAAAACGATGCCGCTCGCGCTCATCGCTATGGCAATCGTGTACAACTGCGCCAACGGGTACGTGAACGGGTACCATCTCTTTCACGGGGCCGTTTCGTACGGACCCGCGTGGACCGCCGATCCCCGTTTCGTCGGCGGTTCGGTCCTGTTCGTGGCGGGCGCGATTATCCATATCAGCGCCGACCGGACGCTTCGCCGCCTCCGCAAGGGGTCACCGCGCCGGTACGAGATTCCACGCGGCGGGCTGTTCCGCTACGTCTCCTGCCCCAACTACCTTGGCGAGATCGTGCAATGGGCCGGTTTCGCGCTCGCAACCTGGTCGCTCGCCGGGCTGTCGTTCGCGGTCTTCACCGTAGCCAACCTCGCGCCCCGCGCCCTCTCGCACCATCGCTGGTACCGGGAGCACTTCCCCGACTACCCTGCCGACCGGAGGGCGCTCATCCCCCGTTTCCTGTGAGATCGTGGTCCCGGTACCACGCGACCGCATCAGCCATCGCCTCCCGGATCGGCCGGGTCGAGTATCCGAGCTCATCGCGCGCGAGGCTTTCGTACCCCGCTCTCCTGCTCGAGCAGTTCCATCAGCCCCGGGGAGACTCAGGTACGCTCCGGCGAGCCTGTCAGACCGCACGGGCAGCCGACGACGACCTCGGTCGGGCTCTTGCGCGCCGGTGTCGACCGAGAGGGCGGAATCCATGCGAGTCGTCCGATCAGGCGAGCGCTTCAGCAACGACGCCGCGCGCGAGCGCTGCTACCCGGTCCGGGCTGTCGATGTCCTTGAGCCTCACGGTCCGCTCGACGATCGGTCCGCTTCCAAGCGCTCTGAGCCTACCATTGATCGTCCGGATGACCTCCGGATGCGTGTTGTACCCGCAGACGACGTTGATGACCTTCGCGCCCTCGAGTCCGGAGAGGCTGCGCAGGAAGGTCGCCACCGGAGGGCAGACGGAGCTTGCGTAGACCGGGCCCACGAGGGCGAGCAGGTCGGCCGGCTCCGGAAGCCGCGGAAGATCGAGTTCCACCGAGCGGTTGAACAGCGACCGTACCGCGCTCCCCACGGCCCCCATGTTGTTTTTCGGCTTGAGGAAGACGCGCTCGACCGTCACCCCGCGGTCGACGAGCTCGCGCTCGATCGCTGCCGCGACCTGCTCGTTCCTGCCGGTCACACTGAAGTACGCGACTGTTGCCTTCACCGTGCCTCCTCTGCCGTGCGGCCGAGACGTGATCGCACATAGTTGCCAAGGTCGATCAGCCCTCGGGTGCCGATCACCGCGCCGAACGCCGTAGTCCCGAGCTTGCCGCCGCCGCCACCCATGAAGGGCGCCGTGTACATGAGGATGAGCGCGCAGAGGATGCCCGCGGGCACCATCCAGTACGCCCGCTCGAACCGGGTCGTGCCGCTCATCCCGGCGAACGACGCGGCGTAGACGCCGATCGCGTAGATGCCGCCGGTTACCGGGTCATGAATCGCGGGCAGGAGCAGCCCCGCGGCGAGACCCACCATTCCGGAGGCCATGACCGGACCCTGGCCGAACCAGATACTCATAATAAACGTTACCACGGCACCGACGATGCAGTACACGATCAGGAGCCAGCCCACGTCCCATCCGAGCACCGGCGCCGTCGCAAGTGGCCGGCCCATGAGCAGCGCCGCGAACACGCACCCGGCCCACGCCGTCGTCCCGAGCTTTCCGCCGAATCCGTTGAAGACGTGCTTTCCGAGCACGAAGATCAGCCCGGCGATCGCTCCGGCCAGCGCGATCGCCGGATAGTCGAATACCTGGGCCGACGCCATACCGACGAATGTTCCGGAGAAGACCGGCGCCGCGTACGGCTTGAGGAAGGCTGCCGCGAACACGCCGACGAGTCCGGATGCGATAACCGCGCCCAGACCCAACGTGACGCTGATCCAAT
>SLST01000328.1 GCA_007130265.1 Spirochaetales bacterium | reverse complement strand
TCAGAACCGAGATAATCCCGATATTGAGTGAGATCCTGCCGCCGTAGAACATGCGGCTGAGAAGATCACGACCGAGCTCGTCGGATCCGAGCAGATGCTCGCGGCTCGGAGGCTGAAGTCTGGTCGCCAGACTCGCCGCAAGCGGGTCGTGGGTCGCGAAGACCGGTGCGAAGACGGACAACACGACGAACAGACCGATAATGACGAGGCCGACAACGGCGGCGCGGTTCCGCAGGAGGTGACGAAACACCTCCCGGAACTCGCTGGTCTTCTTCCTGGGCATCGCGGGTGCGGTTACGTCGACGTTACTCATTTCACTCCCCGCTCTCAGACCGATAGTGTACCCGCGGATCGAGGAATGCATACGCGATGTCGATCACGAGGTTGATGATCACAAACAGAAAGGCGAGGAGCATCACCGTTCCCTGGACGACCGGGTAGTCACGCCGAAGAATCGCGTCCACGAGCAGGCGCCCCACCCCCGGCCAGGCAAAAACCGTCTCCGTGAGGACCGCTCCGCCGAGCAGAATCCCAAACTGAAGCCCGAGTACCGTCACGACGGGAATCAACGCGTTCTTCAACGCGTGCTTGTAGACGACGATCCGCTCGCCGAGCCCCTTGGAGCGGGCGGTCGTGATATAGTCCTGGCGCAGTACGTCGAGCATACTCGACCGCGTGATCCGCGCCATGAGCGCCGCGCTCGCCGTGCCGAGCGTGATGCTCGGCAGCACCAGGTGTCGCACCGCGCCGATGCCGGTCGCCGGTAGCCAGCGCAGCTGCACCGCAAAGAGGAGTTGGAGCATCAGCGCCATCCAGAAGACCGGTGCAGCGACTCCAACAAGCGCGACGAGCATGCTCGCGTTGTCAAAAAGCGAGTTCCGCTTCGTCGCGGACACGATTCCGGCCGAGACGCCGATAGTCGTCGCAATCACCAGCGCTACCGTCGCGAGGAGAAGCGTCCTTGGAAAGCGCTCGCCAATCTCGGTCGTCACCGGGCGTCCATTGAAGATAGACCGACCCAGATCGCCCCTGACGAGGTTGGACATGAAACGGCCGTACTGCACGTAGAGCGGTTGATCGAGGGCGTGACGGACGCGGACCTGTTCAATGAACTCAGGCGTCGCGTTTACCCCGGCCATCGCGCGGGCCGGATCGCCGGGGATCATCCTGATGATCGCGAACACGATGATGGACACGCCGATCACGACGGGAACCGTGAGCATCAACCGTCGTACGATGTACTGGTACAAGTGGCGATCTCCCCATCACAAAACTATCCCGGCCCGCAAGGGGCCGGGATGGAAGTTCAGTTCGACCTTAGTCGACGAAGTAGGCGTCCCACGCGCTGAGGTTCTCAAGCGGATGGTGAATGAGTCCTTCCACATTGGTGCGCACGGCGTTGATCTGCCCGGCGCTATAGAGGAAGATCCATGGCGCATCGTCCCAGATCAACTCCATCGCCTCGGCGTACATGTCGCTCCGGGCGTCCGGATTGGTCTCGATCCGGGCGGCATCGAGGAGCTCGTCCACGCGTTCGTTCTCGTAGAAGCTGCGGTTGTTGCCGTTCGGATTCCACTGACGGGAGTGGAGCAGCGCGTACAGACCGTAGTCCGAGTCAAGAGTCACGGTACCCCATCCGAGCAGATAGCTGTCGTATTCGGCCTGCTCCGGCGGCTGACCGGTGAACTGGAGATAGCTCGTCCACTCACGGGTCTCGAGCCGTGCGTCCACACCCACCTCAGCGAGCATCGACTGGACCGCGGCCGCAACCGTGGCGTCCAGCGGGTACCGGCCGGTCGGGTGATGCAGCGACATCGTCAACCCGTCCGCAAAGCCTGCCTCCGCGAGGAGCTCACGCGCGAGGTCGGGATCGTACTCGTAGGGTCCGACCGACGCGTGCCCGAAGACCGCTTCAACAACGGGGGCATCGAGCACGAAGGCGTTGCCTTCGAAAATCGAGTCGACGATCGCCTGCTTGTCGACCGCGTGGTTCAGCGCCCGTCGCACAAGCGGGTTGTCGAACGGCTCACGCACATTGTTGAACCCGATATAGATCGTGCGCACGCCGGTCTGGAAGACAACGTCGATGTTCGGGTCCTGCTGCAGCCGGGGAACGTCCTGCGGCGGCACGGCCATGATCGCGTCAGCCTCTCCGGTTTCGAGCGCCACGATACGGGCAGACTCCTCCGGGATGAAGTTGAAGGCGAGGTTCGGAATCCGCGGCGTGTCGCCCCAGTAGTTCTCGTTCAGACTGAGCCGAATGCTGTCGCCGCGGCTCCACCGCTCCATCACGTAGGGGCCGGTTCCCACGGGATTCTCGAACGTGTCCTCCGGTGCGAGGTTCTCGATCTGCCGCGGGCTCACGATTCCGATGAAGCTGTGAGACAGATGAGAGAGAATCGGCGCAAACGGCTCGGCGAGCCGGAGCTCGAGCGTGTACTCACCAACCGCTGTGATCTCCTGGACGCTTCCGAGCAGGAAGGCGTAGGCGGCGCCGACGTCGGGGTTGACGAACCGCGCAAGGTTCATCCGGACCGCCTCCGCATTCAGCGGCGTTCCGTCGTGGAAGGTCACTCCCTGACGAATCTGAAAGGTCCAGACGGTGCTGTCGTCGTTCGCCGACCAGCTGGCCGCGAGCATCGGGGTGAGGCTGCCGTCTTCCTCCATATAAATGAGCCGCTCCACGACGTGCTCACCCACGGTCGCCGCCGGCGCCGAGGTCATCTTGACCGGATCGAGCGACTCAGGCTCAGCGCCAATTGCGATCGTCAGAGTATCGCGCACGGCCGTCTCGGCGGCGCCTGTCGCGAAGAGCGGCGATGCGGCGAGGGCAATCATCGATACGATGAGCACCCCGAACAGGAGCGTTCTGTGACTGTTACGCATAATCCCTCCATTTAGAATTAATAGACGTTAGGGGCATAAATATACGCGGTAGACGCGAGTCCGGTCAACACGACCGGAAAGCGACAAGGGAAGCCGGGAAGGTTGCGGACCGTACCGTCTCATGGTACCTTGAAGTGTGAGAGTATATGCCTGATCGACGCATCAACCGGCGCGATTTCCTCAAGGCCGTAGCGATCGGTACGGCTTCACTCGGCATTCCTGCGTCCGCCGGCGCGCGCGGGTCGGGCGGGCAATCGGCGAACCGGGACGATGGTAACGAGGTTCCGATGCAGACCCGGCGGCTGGGCAAGACGGGAGTCCCCGTCAAGGCGTTCAGCCTTGGCGGCGAGGCGACGATCCAGATGCGCAATCGCCGCGACGAGGCGGTTGCGATCATAGACCGTGCTCTGGACCTGGGAGTGAACTACATCGACACCTCTCCCCGGTACGGCGGCGGCGGCAGCGAGTCGAACATCGGCGAGGTCATGGCGCGGCGGCGTGAGGAGGTGTTCCTCGCGACCAAGACGCACGACCGTAGCTACGACGGAACGATGAGGCTCGTAGAGCAATCGCTCTCGCGCCTGCAGACCAACCGCATTGACCTCTATCAGGTTCACAACGTGCGTACGGATCTTGACGTCACGCAGGCGCTCGGCGAGCGGGGAGCCGTGAAAGCGCTCGAGCGGCTGCGGGCGGACGGAACAATCCGTTTCACCGGCATCAGCGGGCACCGCGACCCCGGCGTCCTGCTCCGCGCAATCAGGGAATATCCGTTCGACTGCCTGCTCATGTCGCTCAACGCGGCCGATCCCCATGTTCATCCCTTTCAGACGGAGCTTCTGCAGGAGGCGATCACGAAGGAGATGGGGATCATCGCGATGAAGATCACCGCAGTGGGGAGGATCTTCCGCGAAGGCGGGATCACCTCGATGGAGGAGGCGCTGGGATACACGCTCTCGTTCCCGGTGAGTACTGCGATCGTGGGAATCTCGACGATCCGCGAGCTCGAGGAGAACGTGGAGATCGCACGGAAGTTCAGACCGTTCGAGCCCGAGCACATGGAGAGGATGGAAGCATTGACCGCCGAATACGCGGATCAGGGGAACTTCTTCAAGCTGCACTGGTGACCCTGATCGACGACGGACCGGGAGGCAGACAATGAGAGTTTCGCGGCGAGCCTTTCTCACGGGTATGGCGATGGCAGGCGGGTCAGCTCTGCTCCGGGCACACGGTTCCCCAGAGAGGCCGCAGGCGCCTTTTCCGGACACGACTACACGACCCAGCCCGCGGGAGCCGGGAACGTGGGAGCCGGCGTACG
>SLST01000090.1 GCA_007130265.1 Spirochaetales bacterium | reverse complement strand
CGCGTGATCGATCGCGCCGGATGTTGCGAATCGCGCGATCCGTGGGTTCGAACCACGTGTGTACGACCACGCGCTGTTTGGCGGTGTACGCCGTCGTCGCACGGGCGATGCCCGTTCGACGGCTCGCGGTGACCGAGGCGATTGTCTTCGCTCTCATCCTCGTCGCCGGGCTCGCCGGAGTCGTGATGGGTGTGGGGTTTCTCGCGGACGTGCTCTACGACGGCACCCCTCTCCCGGTCGTGCGGACCCCCTTCGTGTTCATCCTCAACCTGCTCGTCGGCCTGAAGGTGGGTGCCGGTGCGAGCCTCATCTGCCTCCATCTCTTCGCGCAGGAGTGACCGGTGGCGTGGTACCTGATCGGCGCGATCTTTCTTGCGGGAATCTGGGGCTTGATCGCGCTCCCGAATCTCATCAAGAAGGTCGTGGCGCTGAACGTCGCGAACAGTGCGATCATCCTCTTCTTCGTCTACTTCGGCTCGCTCTCCGGCGATACTGCGCCCATCATGGGAGACCAGGCCGGCACGCCGGTCGACCCGCTTCCCCAGGCGCTCATGCTGACGGCTATCGTCGTGGGAGTCTGCGTTGTCGCCCTCGCGCTCGGGCTTGTCTACCGCCTCTACAGTCGCTACGGGACGCTCGACATCAGGGAGATAGAGCACAGGGTATGGAAGCGCGATGAGTAGTGTCGTCCTGCTGGTCGTACTCCCGTTCACCGGGGCGCTGGTCGCTTTGTTCGGCAAGCTCATCCGGGCCGAACCGTTCATGTCGGTCGTCTCCGTGTTGCCGCTGCTCGGCATGGGCGCCCTGCTCGTCGTACAGTTTCCGGCGATAGTGGACGGCGTCACGTTCACCTACTCGCTTGGCGGCTGGCCGGAACCGGCCGGTATCGCGCTTACCGTTGACGGGTTCGGTTGGCTGAGCTCCGCGCTGGTGGTCTTCATCTCTTCGATGGTCGTCCTCGCATCGTTTTCCTCGCGAAGATATCGGTCGACCTACTTCTTCTTCCTGATGCTTCTCGTCGCCGGAATGCAGGTGGTTGTCCTGACCGACGACATCTTCACGATGTTCGTGGGCTTCGAGATCGTGGCTATCTCGGCGTATGTCCTCATCGCCTTCGACCGGACAGACGAGGGTCTGCTCGCGAGCCTCAAGTACCTGTTGCTGAGCTCGATGGGCATACTTTTCTTCCTCTTCGGGGTATTCCTCCTGTACCGCGACTTTGGGACACTGTCGCTGCGGACCATGGCCGAGGAGGCGGCAACTACGGCACTGGCCGGGACGACGAGCGTGCACCTCGCGGTCGCCGCGCTCTGCGTCGGTATCGGCGTGCGGACCGCCTTCATGCCGTTTCATACGTGGCTGCCGGAGGCGCATGCCTACGCGCCGCACCCGGTGAGCGCGCTCCTTTCCGGGGTGCTGATCAAGATCTCGTTCTTCGCGATGCTTCGCATCGTCGCGGTCTTCCGCGCGACCTACCTCAACGATCTGCTTCTGTGGATCGGCGCGGCGACGGCGCTCCTCGCGGTCATCTGGGCCCTGTCGCAGCGCGACGCCAAGCGACTGCTCGCCTACCACTCGATCTCGCAGATGGGCTACGTACTCGCAGCCTTCGGCGCCACGTCGGCGCTCTCGCTCACCGCGGCGTTCTCGCACGCGATGCACCACGCGCTGTTCAAGAGCCTGCTCTTCCTCGTCGCCGGCGCCGCGGTCCGGATGAGCGGGGCACGAGACCTCTACCTGATTCGACCGATCGGTCGTCGAGCACCGCTCCTCGCATTCGGCTTCGTCGTCGGCGCGCTCTCCATAGCCGGGATCCCGCCGTTCAACGGCTTCGCGAGCAAACAGCTCATATCCGGCGCGCTCGACCATCACCCGGCGTATGCGCTTCTCTGGATCACGTCCGTTGGAACCACGGCATCCTTCATAAAAGTGTCGCGTATCGTGCTGCCGCGACGGCCGGCCGGACCTGCTCTCGAGATCACGAACGTGATGACCGGTCTGCGGTCGGCTCACCACGTACCGGTATCCGAGCCCTCACCGGCAGGCGCGATGCTGCATCTTCCGGTCATCGTGCTCGCGCTCCTCTGCTTCGCGACCGGGCTCTTCGCGCGTCCGGTCTCCCTGCTTCTCGCCTCGCTGCTCTCGTCAACCGACGTGGGGGCGTTCGCGACGACGTCGACAGCCGGAGACCCGGCGATCCCGGTGACGTTCCTCTCCGGCGCGAAACTGCTCGGCGCGCTTCCCGTGCTTCTGCTCGGAGTGCTGCTCTACCTGGGAACGACGACGGCTCGAGGCAAGTCGCTCGCACGGCGCGTCGAGCGGATCATGCCGGAACTCAGGACGATCCTGCTCTTCTTCGTGGTCGGGCTCGCGTTGTTCGCGGCCGCCGCGTACCTGTGACTACCAGCGACGAACCTCGTCGCGAGTCGGCGGATCGGCGCCGACACGGGTGCAGGTGATCGCGGCGACCTTCGACGCGAACTCGAGCGCCTCGCCGAGCTCTTCGTCGCCGAACGACGCAACCGTCTGCGGGGTCGCGTCCCGCTCGTCGAGCCAGACGAGCAGGGCCGCGAGAAAGGAATCGCCGGCGCCGATCGTATCGCTCACCTCAACCGACTCGGCCGCGGCGGTGGCGGTGCACGACGTCGTGTACGCGGTGCTGCCCTCGGCTCCGCGAGTGACCACGACGAGCTCCACACCGGCGTCGAGCGCGCGGCGCACTCCGTCCTCGACCGACGTACCCGGGTAGATCCATGCAAGGTCTTCATCGCTCGTCTTGAGGAGCGTTGCCGCGCGGAGCGCCCGGTCGATCCGTTCACGGTAGCCCCGCTCGTCGTCCACGAGGCTTTCCCGGATGTTCGGGTCGAAGGCGATGACGCGGCGTCCGTGCTCCCGCTCGGCGAGGTGGAGGATCGCGTCTCCCTCGGAGTCCGCGATGATCGAAATCGATCCGATCTGGAGGATCGCGTCGACCGCGAGCTCGGGCAGGAGCTCACGCGAAAGCGCGCGGTCTGCGGCGTCCTTTGTGTAGAAGGCGTACCTCGCAGACCCGTCGGCCGCCTTCTTCACGAAGGCAAGCGTTGTAGGCCGGTCTACGCGGTGCACGAGCGACAGCCCAACTCCGTTCGCCTCGAGCCGAGCCGCGATGAAGTCGCCGAAAAAGTCGGTCGATATCGCCCCGGCAAAGCTCACATCGCTCCCCAGACGCGAGACCGCGACGGCGCAATTGTACGGACAGCCTCCTGCTACCGGCCGGTACCGCGGCAGGGTGCTCTCTCCGCCGCCGTCCTGCGGGACGAAGTCGATCAACGATTCGCCAATGCAGACAACCATGACGTCTCCTTCGAGCAGTCTACCCGAACCGCCGCGCTTGATGAAGCTGTGCCGCAGGCAGCACCGGAAAGCTGTAGCCGCAAGGTTGACTCATCGCGCGGATTCCGGTGAAGTACTCCACGGAGACACCAATGCGAAACGAAACAGTCCGCCTCGAGGCAGAGGTTGCCTCATACAACGTCCAAACCCACGCCCCCGGGCCGGTGGGCTCGCTGCCCTTCACCGCCGACGAACTGCGAACGGCCCCGAGCGGTGACCTGTTCGCGCTGAGCCAGAACGCGGGCATGGGCTGGAAGGCGATCGAGGTCAACCGGCCGAACGTGCTCATCCTGAGCACGCTCGGCGGACTGCGCGACGCGGACGGAAGTCCAATCGCGCTCGGGTACCACACGGGGCACTGGGAGCTCGGGCTCCTCGTGCGCGCGGCCGCCGAACAGCTCGGAGACGATGGGCTGATCCCCTTCGCCACCTACGTCTCGGACCCGTGCGACGGGCGAACGCAGGGAACGCTCGGGATGATGGACAGCCTGCCGTACCGTAACGACGCGGCGATCGTCATGCGCCGGCTGATGCGGTCGCTCCCCACGCGACGCGCGGTTATCGGTATCGCGACCTGCGACAAAGGGCTCCCGGCTACGATGATGGCGCTCGCCTCCGAGCGGGACCTGCCCGCCGTTCTGGTGCCCGGTGGAGTCACGCTTCTGCCCGAAGAGGGCGAAGACGCGGGAAAGATCCAGAGCATTGGCGCGAGATACGCCCACGACGAGATCTCTCTCGAGGAGGCCGCGGAGCTCGGGTGCCGGACCTGCGCGACGCCCGGGGGCGGCTGCCAGTTCCTGGGAACCGCGGCGACGAGCCAGGTCGTTGCCGAAGCGCTCGGGCT
>SLST01000465.1 GCA_007130265.1 Spirochaetales bacterium | reverse complement strand
TCAGGAACGAAGACTTCTTCGGGCTCGAGTACGGGTCGACCTCCTTCATGCGCGAGCTGATCGAGGCGAACGCGCGCGCGGACACCGCCGGGTTCATCATTGGAAGCGAGTGTCTGATACCCGCCCAGGAGTACATTGTCAGGCCGCCGGGCGGGCCGCAGTGGGATTTCCTGTACCAGCGACAGCCGCTGTTCTGGAGCGGGTGGGGGACCCTGCTCGCCAACCCCGAAGCCGACGAGGGGATCCTCACTCGCCGCTACGCAGAGGTCTCCGCCCGGCACTGCGGGGCGGCCCCGTCTGAGGCGTCGGCGCTCTTCCGCGCCGCCGACCTCGCCTCCCGCACGGCGAATCACATCGCGACGAGTATCGCGTCCACCTGGGACTTCACCCTCTACACCGAGGGGATGATCAAGGGTGTGCGCCAGGACTGGTTCGGCCAGCCGTTCGACGCGGCGTCGCCGCTTCTGCGCCTGCGCGAGCTCGCCGACGCGCGCCCGCTCGACCCGCGCTGGTGCTCGATCCGCGCGTACGCCGAAGGCTCCAACGGAAGCACCGCCGACGGTGCGGGCGCTCTCGTGACGCCTGCCGACCGGACCGCCGAGCTTCGGTCGAGGTGTCGCGCGGCGCTCGCGCTTCTGCGGCGGCTCGCCTTAGCGACCGCTCCGTCGTCGCAGGTCGAGGCGTACGAACGCGCCTCCGCGGCGGCCTGGGCGCATCTGGGACTCTGTTTCGCCGAACGGATCGATGCGGCGGTGGCGCTCGCGCGGATCGAGCTCCTCGCCGCGTCGGCCGATGCGACGACCGATGCGTCGGCCGGCGCACTTCGGCCCGAGCTCTCCCGCGCGCTGCGGGCCGCTCGCGGCCACTACGCCGACCTCTGTACGACGCTCGACCCGTGGATCCCCGAGCCGTACGAGCTCCTGCACCTTGGCGATCGATACATCACCGAGCGGTTCGGCTCGCCGATGGAGCTGTTTCACCATCGCGCGGTGCTCGCGCTGATCGACGAGGAGATCGCCGACCTCGAGCGCGAGCTCGGCCTCGAGGCGTCATCGACCGTGCAGCCCGGGAACTACCCGCCGTCTCGAAGCAGCCGGTAGAGGTTTGCGAGCACCAGGACGTTGTCGCCGCACAGATAGGTCGTGGTGCCTCCCATCCGGCTGAACGATTTCATGAAGCGCACGTAGTACGCCGGGTTGTCCGGCGGCGGCTCGCCGTCGCGCTGCCAGTCCCATGTTGACTCGGCGAGGTCGACGACGAAGATGGAGTGGTTGGTGATCGACCGGCCCTCCTGGAGGGCGAGGTTGATCGCCATCGAGAGCGACTTCTCGAAGACCATGGGCGACATCACCGCCGAGCCGATCGAGAGGTAGACGCCCCCGTCGATCCGGCTCACTTCTTCGGCGAACCGCAGGAAGTCGCGCTCGGCCGTTCGCCCCACGGCGCTTCCAAGGTTGAGGTGGTGCGTGTAGATGATGTCGTGCCCGAACATCGGGTGACCGGTAAGCGGGACGCCCAGACGGAACGCCGCGGCCTGGAGGCTCGAGCCGGCGCGCTCGTGCGGGACGGCCGTCCATCCCGGCTCGATTCCCGCTCGCGCTGACACGTCGAGGAGGTCTGCGGCGGCGGCCGCGCGCGCCGGATCGTCGGCAGCCCGGCCGATCGCGGCGAGGAGCTCGTCGCGGGAGGGGATATCGAGCCCGCCTTCGGCGATCAAGGCACCCACCGAGGCCCCGTAGCCGAGCCCGCGCCAGGCGCCCACGGCGAGCGCGAGGTTGAGGTACCTCCCGGTCTCCTCCCACAGGCCGAACCGGCCGGTGGCGACGTTCTGCGCGACGTGCTCGCTCGATTCGCCCTGAAACGCGAACTCCCAGTCGTGGATGATGCCGGCCCCGTTCGTCGAGAGGAGCGTGATCCACCCCTCTTCGATCATCCGCGCAAGGAGCGGCCCCGCGCCGTTCTTGATCGTGTGCGCCCCGAAGGCGATCATCCGCGGCCGCCCCCGTTCGCGGGCTGCGCGGATCCTCGATGCGAGCTCGCGGACGCCTGCGGCGGTTTGCGGCGCGAGCCGGGGCGGCTCGGCGTCCGGGTCGACCGCCGAGGAGTCGATCGAGACGCGGTTCGTCCGGGTGCGAAGCGGGTAGGTAACGAGTCGGCTTCGGTCAAGCATTCGGGGACTCCTTTCCAGGTGAGGTGAGGCCGAGCATGGCCAAGAGCGCCGGCGCCTGCGTGTAGTCGTGGATGATGCAATCGGCGCCGGCGAGGATGAGCCGCTCCCGCTTCGCCTCATCGAGACCGTAGCGGCGCACCTCGTCGGCGGCCATTCCCACCTTGAACCCTCCCGCACGGCCGGTCTCGCGGATCTCCACCGGTCCGTCGCCGAAGGCGACGATGCGCGAACCGCCGTCATCACCTATGCGCTCGAGTATACGCTTGATGACCATCCGCTTCGGGTCCTCGGAGCTCTCTTCGGTCGAACCGAAGATGCCGCCGTCGAAGAGGTCGGCGTACCCGAGGAGCTGCGCTTCGTTTCGCGTGTCCGCCTCGTCGGTGCCGCTTGCGAGGAAGAGCGTGAGCCCCGCCTCGCGCAGCGCGTGGAGAAAGGCGACGGATCCCTTGATCGTGAGGTCGGCCGGCTCGAGCTCGCCTGCCTCGAACCGGGCGATGCGCGCGCGAACGCCCTTCATCAGCCGGTCGTTGAAGACCTGCTTGTACTCGCGGGGGGTGAGAACCGAGGTCGCATCCACGAATCCGAACCCGCGAACGAGATCGCAGAGCCGCTCCATCTGCACGATCGTGCGGATTCCGGTCGTCCTGGCGACGAGGTCGCGGACCGCCGCGTCGGCACGGCGTACGCGGTCTTCGGGGGCCTCTTCAGGCGGCGCGCCGAGGACCGCCTCGATCATCATGGGGATCATGACCTGCTCCCAGCCTTCGCGGACCGTAGAGATCGTGCCGTCATGGTCGAACAGCGCATACTCGAAGGTCGACGTTGGAGGATGCGTGACGATCTCGATCGACGTCGAGTCGAGGTAGTGCGCGCGCCACGGCGAACGGGCGAGCTCGGGGCGGTGCAGGTAGTCCGGCTCGCGGGCGGCCTCACGCACTTCCTCTCGCGTCGCGACGCCTGCGCAGCGGAGCTTTCTCACCGTGACCGACGCGACAAGCGACCCGAAAACCGCCGCATTTCGCGGTGAGGCGCCGGCGCACGACGCGCAGACGATCCCGGCGAGCATGCTGTCGCCGGCGCCCACCGTGTCGATCGGTCCGCTCAGCGCGGGCGCCGGGAGCTCTACCGTCTCGACCTCCGTGGCCACGACGCACCCCGCCTCGCCTCGGGTCAGATAGACCGGGCGCTGCCATCGCCGGCAGAGCTCGCGCGCCGCCGTCGCCCCCGCGGCCTCCGAGGCGAGGACCGCCTGCGCTTCGCGTTCATTGAGCTTGCGGATGCTCTGCGGGTAGTCATCGGGGTAATCGCGACTGTCCACGAAGAAAGGCGTCTCACGCGCGTCGCCGATGATCGTCGCGAGGCTCGTCCTGACTCGCGCGGTATGGATGCCGCCCTTCATCTGCTGGTTGATGATCACCGCCGAGTTGTCGGCGAGATGCCGCTCGAGGAGCGAGACGAGCCGGGCCTCGGCGGCGTCGGAGAGCGTATTGAGCGTCCCCATGTCGATCCGGGGCTCTTCCTCGTCGTCCCGGTAGAGTTTCGTGTAGACGTTCGTGAACCACTCGGGATCGACGACGAGCCCGCGGGTCTCAATACCCAGCGCTTCGCACAGTCGCCGGATCACCCTGCCGTAGAGAACGTCGCCGACCACCCCGTAGAGCTCGACGCGTCCCGCGCCGAGCGAGGCGAGGTTCGCGGCGACGTTGCCGGCGCCGCCGAGGTAGCTCGACGTCTGCTCGACGATCTGCGTGGGAAGGTTGGTCTCGACCGAGATCTCCGAGGCGTCGCTGAGCACGTGGTACAGATCGAGGCAGACGTCGCCCACGACGGCTATGCGAACGCGGGCGAGATTCTCGAGTATCGAGTCGGCATCACACATGCGCGCATTCTCGTCGTTCGGCGGAAGACGATCAAGTGGCGCGCGGCGTTGCCGCTTGCATCCACGAGGCGATGACGGCATAATCACCGCACCGGTCGGCGACCGACAAAGAAGGGGAGCGTATGAGTTTCGACTGGACCTTGTTCATCCACATCGGCATCATCTCCGCG
>SLST01000008.1 GCA_007130265.1 Spirochaetales bacterium | reverse complement strand
GGTACCTCTTCTCCAGTTTCATCCACCCGCATCCGCCGTTCACCCCGCCCAACCCGTGGCACAAGCTCTACCGGCCCGCGCTCATGCCGCTCCCGATCGTCCCCGAAGATCACGAGTCGCTTCTGACCTACGTGAACCGGGTTCAGAACCGCTACAAGTACCGCGACCAGGGGTATGACCGCAATGTTGTCCGCGCCATGATTGCCTACTACTATGCCTGCATCTCGTACATCGACTATCAGGTCGGGCGGATCGTGGACGTCCTCGAACGGACCGGGCAGCTCGACAACACTCTCATACTCTTCTCCTCCGATCACGGGGAGTTCCTGGGACAGAACCGGTGTTACGGCAAGCGCAGCATGCACGATGCTTCGAGCCGCGTTCCGCTGATTGCCCGGTTGCCGGGGAGGTTCGAGGGCGGGAAGCAGTGTCACGACCCGGCCAGTCTGGTCGACATCGCCCCCACCATTCTCGCGGCCGCGGGTGCTGCGATCGAGTCGCATGATGCGGATGGCGTCGATCTACGCGAGGTGCTGACAGGAGATACCGACCGGAAGTTCGTGTTCAGTCAGCTGTCGCTGGCCAGCAACGGCATGAACGCGATGGCCCAGGGACACCGGTACGAACCCGTGGAAGATGACGCCGCGCCGGAGCATATCGCGGCCTACTCGAGCTACATGAGCGTCAGCAGGAAGTGGAAGTACTTCTACAGTGCACCCGATGACCGGGAGTACTTCTTTGACCGCGCCGCCGACCCGAACGAAACAAGAAACCGGGCCGGCGTGTCGTTCGTCGAAACTCACCTCTCGCGACACAGGTCCGCGCTACTCGAGCATCTCACGAGAGGCGGCGAGACAGCTGGAATCGACCTGGGTACGTGGCGGCAGTTTCCCACCCGGGAGGTCAGCCGGAATCCTGACACCGGATTGCTCATTCAGGACTACTATACGCCCTGGGCAGAGATGGAGCTGCCGGACGAGTACGGCGACCGCTGAGTTCCACCTCTTGTTCATGGATCGCAGTGGTCTGTGACCGGTACTTGCCGGGGGAGAAGCCGGTCTCCTTTCGAAACCGCCTGATGAAGGCGGACACATCCGTGTAGCCAATCGCGTGCGCGATGTCCTGGACAGTCACACGTGAATCGCCAAGCATCGCCTTTGCGTGTGCAAGGCGGAGACTCCAGATGTGATCAGAGATCGTCTCGCCGCGATACTCCTTGAAGGCCCGGCTGAGATACGGGACGGTGATCCCGAGCTCATCGGCGAGCAACTCGACGGAGAAGGACCTGTCAGCATGCCGATCCCCTATCACATCGAGTGCCCGGGCTACCAGCAAGCTCGCTGAATCGTCGGCTACGCCTATATGCGTGGTCAGGTTGGCGCACGCTCGCTCGAGAGCTTCGAACAGGGCGTCAATCGTCTGATGTGTGCGCGTAACGAAGACATAGGCATCGGGTCCGAGAACGGTCTCGATGTCGACGTGCCTTTCAGAAGCAACCCGCAGTACCGTGTTGAAGAGGTCGTAGATCATGCACCGACTGAGGAATAGCGGAGAGCTCGACCTGCTGAGATCCCGGCGCGCCTTCTCGAGCCCGTCACGGATGGATCGGTGATCGCCTGTTTCGAGATGGTGTCGCAGCCGCTCGGATGCCGACTGACTGATCCTCCCTGGCTCGCCGACCGTGTAATGCGCGTCTGATGAGCCTCCCTCAGTCGGGCTGGAGCACTCATCCTGCCTCGCGGAGAAGACCTGCTCCATGGCCGACGCGTAGGACTGCCCTGCAGCAAGGATGTCGCTGAAAAAGGTGCCTACTCCGACGGTCCAGCTGCCGGTCCCCGGAGGCGGGCCAACAGGCGCGATAGCGTTGGCGACCTTCTCAACAGCCGCGCGCAGCCGTGCCCGGTCGTCGTGCTTCTCAGATACCAGAAGGATGAGATAGCCGATCGTGTTGTCGGCGATGGGCACGACAGTAAGGGAATCGGTCTCAGCGTTCTGCTCGAAAGCATCAAGAACGATCTGTCGGATCTCTTCAGTTGATGGTGTGATGACTACAATCACGTGGACGCTCTCACATCCTTCGTCAGGGCCGAGCAGAAACGATACCTGCGACGGGTCGTCAATAAAGGGACTGCTGCTTCCGATCAGCTCGCGCAGGACATACTCTCTCAGGATCGGCTTCAAAGAGTTGATCCGGCTATGGAGTCGCCGGTTGGCGTCCGCCGTACTCGTAAGCGCATGCTGTACGAGGCTCATCTCATCGCCGCCCTGTGGATCAAGGCCGAATGCGGTGCAGACGACACGAACAAGCCGAGCAACCGGCCCATAGCTCGTGTGTAGACCAAACAGGATGAGGCCCACTCCGGTTGCGAACACGGCAGCGAGCGCGAGTCCGAGATGCCGTTCAATATCCCGAACCTGCCGCATCATCAGATCCTCTCGCACCACCGACCGGAAGGTAAGCCCCATTGGTCGGGAGTGGACCGTATACGCGAGGTCCCCGGACTCGCGTTCGGTCTGCGGAGTCTCTGTGCCGGTAGCCCAGGACGCGAGCGGATCACCGGCGAGGTTGGTGATCTCGAAAGACGAGGTGTGGACCGGCGCCCCCTCGGCAAACAGCGCTCGCGCACTGTCTGCTCTGATGAGGAACACGACGATCGCGTGCGGGTCTCCGGCGTAGACCGGCCAGATATACGGAAACAGGGTCACAGTGTGATCGTCCCCGACGACCGCAACCTGCTCCGGCTCGAGGAAGCGTTGGCGGACGCGCGTCAGGGCCTCAAGCGAACTGAGAACGGAGGTCGGCTCGAACCGGTACCGCTGACCGATCGTCTCGTATCCTTCAGCATACCCGTACGAACTGTAGACCCTATCATCCCCGAACGGATAGTAGAGCAGGTCATAGAGCTCCCCGGTGACGAACCGGTAGTTGCGCATCTGGTTGACCGCGCGAATCCTGGCCTGGGGGGACTTCTGAAGCTCGAAACGCGAGAGCAGGTGGTTCTGCGCGATGCTGACGCCAATCCGCTCGAGCTCGAAGAAAAGGCGCTCAGCCTGTCGCATTCCTCGCTCAAGAAAGAGTTGGTTCTCTACGACGGCCTGTTCACGGATGGTGGAGAGAACCGATGTGTTCACGACAAAGACGAGGAGCCCGCCCGGGATGATCAGCACAGCCGCGTAAGAGAGTACCAGCCGCCAAAGCATTCTTCTTCGTACTGCGTGAGAGGACCGCGGAACACGCGACGAGAACCCTTGCACGTCTCCACATTGCGGCTCTTTCGGGGCCATCCATCAGCACTATAGCGACTCGCCCGTCAACAGGGCAAGCCGCGGTTCGACCGAGCGCCGGACCGGGTGATGAATTCGGCGATTGCTGTATGCAGCTGTTGATATCGGTTCCTGCAATAGATGCCTATTGACGGATTTCGGAGACGGCTCCAAGGATGGATGGCGATGACCAGCGCATCACAGACCAGCGACAACACACTGCTCGAAGTGAGAGGACTGAAGACACACTTCTTCCTCGACATGGGGATCGTCAGGGCCGTGGATGGTGTGGACTTCCGGATCAGTCGCGGACAAACGCTTGGCATAGTCGGGGAGAGCGGTTGCGGGAAGAGCGTCACGGCTCAGTCGGTGATGCAGATCGTCCCGAGTCCGCCGGGACGGATCGTCGACGGCAGCATCGTGTACTTCGGGTCGAACAGCGCAGTTGAGATCAGCCGCTTTCGCGCCAACAGTCGGGAGATGCGAAGCATACGCGGCAAGGAGATCTCGTACATCTTCCAGGAGCCGATGACCTCGCTTAGCCCGGTCCACACGATCGGTAACCAGCTCGAGGAGGCGATCCTGCTGCACACGCCCGTGTCCCGAGGGGAGGCTCACGGCATCGCCGTCGAAGCACTCGCTCGGGTTCGGATCAGTGAGCCCGAACGCGTCGTCAGTGAGTACGTCCATCAGCTCAGTGGCGGGATGCGGCAGCGCGTCGTGATAGCCCAGGCGCTCTCGTGCAATCCACAGCTGCTGATCGCCGACGAACCCACCACCGCACTCGACGTGACGATGCAGGCACAGATTCTCAGGACCATTCAGGACATCCAGCAGGAATCGGGCATGGGTCTCATGCTGATAACCCATGACATGGGGGTAATTGGCCAGATGGCCGATGAGGTCGTCGTGATCTATCGGGGCAGGGTGATGGAACACGGAGACGTTCTTTCGGTATTCGACGAGCC
>SLST01000431.1 GCA_007130265.1 Spirochaetales bacterium | reverse complement strand
GGCCGCTCAACCACCTCCCGCTCGGCGGACGAGGCTGGGTCGTCGTCAAGGCGGCCGGGTGCACGCGGGAGGCAATCCGCCGAGCCTTCGAGGCGGGACGCTTCTACGCGTCCACCGGCGTCGAGCTCGCCACCTACCGCGTGACGCGGGAGGCGGTTACCGTCGGCGCGAAGCTCTGGGCGCACGAGAGGGTGGTTACCGAGTTCATCGGCGCCGGAGGCGAGGTGCTTGATCGGCAGGTCGGGACCGACGCGACCTACCGTTTCACGGGCCGCGAGACCTACGTCCGGGCCCGGCTCGCCGACACCGGGGGGTGCTTTGCCTTCACGCAGCCGGTCTTCCTCGACGCGATCGACGACGCGGTGGCGTGGACCGCACGCGAGATCGCCGTCACCCGGCACCAGGATTCGTGACAGTACACGAGGCTTGCTATTGTACTGGTTTACTAGTACAATTTGCGGCTGGAGGTGCACCGTGATACGTGTCGACAACCTGACACAGGTCTACCGGGGCGGGAAGGGGGTCTTCGACCTTTCCTTCGAGATCAGGCCGGGCGAGGTTTTCGGGTACCTCGGGCCGAACGGTGCGGGGAAGACCACGACGATCCGGAATCTGCTCGGCTTCATGAACGCCGAGCGGGGACGCGCGACGATCGACGGGCTCGATTGCCGTCGCGACGCCGCGCTCCTGCAGAGTCGCGTCGGCTACCTTCCGGGAGAGATCGCCTTCTTCGATCAGATGACGGGGACGCAGTTTCTCACCTTCATGGGCGAGATGCGCCGCACGGAGAGCACCGCCCGCCGGGATGCGTTGATAGAGCGGTTCGAGCTCGATGCCGACGCGCGAATCCGACGGATGTCCAAGGGCATGAAGCAGAAACTCGGACTGATCACCGCCTTCATGCACGACCCGTCGGTCTACATCCTCGACGAACCCACGAGCGGGCTCGACCCGGTCATGCAGAACGTCTTCATGGACCTCCTGCGCTCTGAAAAGGCTCGGGGCAAGACGGTGCTCATGTCGTCGCACCTCTTCGACGAAGTGCAGCGCGTCTGCGACCGGGCCGGCATCATCAAGAACGGGCGGATCGTCGCCGTGGAGGATGTTCAGTCGCTGAACGCGGTGCGTCAGAAGTCGTACGTCGTGACGCTCGCAGAGGCCACGGATGCCGAGCGGCTCCTCGCCTCCGGTCTCGAGACCGAGCGAACCTCCGACCGGCGCGTCGTCGTGACCGTCATGGACAACTATCACGAGCTCTTCGCCGCGCTCGCCCGCTGCGACGTCGTCGGTCTCGAGTCGCGCGCGCAGTCGCTCGAGGATGTCTTCATGCGCTACTACGGTTCCGAGGAGGATCTATGAGCTGGACGCTTTTCCGGACGACCTTTCGGGCGAACTGGGTGCTCCTGCTGGTTTTCACCCTGATACTGATGATCTACGTGCCCACGGCGATCGCGATGTTCAACCCGGACAGCGCGGAAGACATTGAGGCGATGCTCAGCATGATGCCGGAGGGCATGATCCGTGCGATGGGTTTCGTCGATCTTGGCACCGACTTGACCGGCTATCTCGCGAACTATCTCTACGGGTTCATCATGATCGCCTTCCCCATGATTTACTGCAGCCTCCTCGCGAACCGTCTCATCGCCCGTTATGTGGACAGCGGATCGATCGCTTACCTCCTCACGACGCCCAATACGCGGGTACGCATTGCGACCACGCAGGCGCTCTATCTCGTGGCCTCGCTCTTCGGCATGTTTGCGATCGCAGTGGCGGTCGCTGTCGCCATGTGCGAAGCGATGTTCCCCGGACTGCTCGACATACCGGGCTTCGTGGCGCTCAACTGGGTCACCTGCCTGACGCTCCTCACCGGCGCCGGAATCGGTTTCGTGAGCTCGAGTGCGGCCAGTGAGACCCGGCAATCGCTTGCCGTCGGTGCCGGCGTTCCGGTGCTCTTCTTCGTCTTTCGTATGCTTTCGCTGCTCGACGAGCAGACCGAATGGATGAAGTATCTCAGCGCCTATTCGTTCGTCGACACCGACCGGGTGCTCGCCGGCGGCTCGTATCCGCTCATCGTCACGCTCGTCCTGGTTCCGGTCGTAGCCGGCCTGTTCGCCCTGGGAGTCGTGGTGTTCGACCGTCGCAGCCTTGCGGTATGATGGGGCGACCACAAACCCCGGAGGAGCCCCCATGTCTGATGCACGCGACACAGCCGGCCGGAGGCCGACGATCAACCTCGGTGACTACGCGCCGGCGGCCGACGGCATAGCCGACGACACCCCTGCGTTCCTGCGCTGCTTCCGCGACGCCGCGAGCCGGCCCGACCCCGCGGCCGGTTCGGTTGTGACGATCCCGCCCGGCGTGTACGCGATCACCGGAACCACGCCCATTCCGCTTCCTTCGGGCACTACCGTGTTCGCGCACGGGGCGCGCTTCGTGCTGCCGCGGCGGCTCGGCGACGCGGCGCGGATCGTGGTGTTCGAAGGCAGCGATCTGCGCGACTTCCATTGGGAGGGCGGTTCCTTCGAGGGGCACTGCTTTGACCCGGATGCCGGGGAGAACAGCTGGGAGCCGAACGTCAACACCCGCGTCTTTGCGATCACGACATCCGAAGGGGGTACGACGTCGGACCTGCTCTTCAGAGATATCAGGGCCGACGGTGTGGCCGGGGCGGTCGTGAACGTCAGCGGACACATGCGCGACCAGGACGCGCGCGAGGTGGACACGTACGCGACCAACGTCTCGGTGGAATCGTGCCGTTTCTCGCGGTGCGGGAAGTTCATGTGGGACTACGGCTTCCTCTGGCAGCGCATCGTGTGGTCCGAGGAGTACGCCGCGAAGGAGGTGGAACTCGCCCGCTCGTACTTCTACAACGACCTCATCCGCCGGCGAGTTCTCATGGAGGACGGCCGGACGCGTGTGCGTTACGACGGCACGTCGGGGCGGCTCCCGGCGGCCGACGAGGCCGGCGGCGAGCGAGGCGACGCGCTGACGGTGTGCTTCTACGGGGATACCCTGCCTGCCAACATCGTTCGCGGCAAGCGGTACTTCATCGTCGATGCCGGCGAGGGATGGATACGGATCGCCGAGACGCCCGATCGCGCGCCGATCCGGTTCCAGGGCTCAAGCGGCCCTGAGGCGAAACTGATCCACTCGCTCCACAGGGCATACTATCAGCTCTACGCTCCCCATGGCTGCGGCCCCGGGAAGGGAGGAGTGGATCTCGTCGCGTGCCGCAACTCGATTGTTAGCGGGTGCCGGTTCTCCGCCGCCGGCGACTCGATGCATATCCGCGCCTGCGACACTACCGTCTTCTCCGGCAACCACGTCGTCGACTCGCGTATGGGCGCCTTTTTCCTGGCCGAGTGGTGCCGGAACTCGACGGTCGTGGGGAATACGGTGAACGGAACCAACGGGTCACGCGTGATGAGCGTGGAGAAGTCCAACGAGGATGTGACAATCGTCGGAAACACCTTTCGCGGCGGCGGGCGGGGGAGCTGGATCAACCAGCCGAAGAACCTCATCATGCAGGGCAACATCTTCGTCAACAACACGACGAAGAGCGAGCACGATCCCCTGCGGGGACGCCGGAGTTACGAGACCGGCGACTACGAGCGCTATCCTGAGATCTACTTCACCGTGCACGAGGAGAACGGAACCTACGGGCCGGTGATCGTGCGGGACAACGTGATCGTCACCGGCCCTGAGTGCCGCGAGGCGATCTCCTTCGGCCCGAACGGTCACGATATCATCGTGGAAGGTAACACCGTTTCCGGCGGTACCCGCGCGATCACCGTCGACCCGTCGTGCACGAATGTCCGTCTCCTGGAGTAGGCTCTCATCCCTCGCGGGCCGCGTTGAAGGCCCGCACCGCCTCGACCATCGCAACCACGTTCTCCGTGGGCGACTTCGCCTGGACGTTGTGGACGGCGTTGAACACGTAGCCGCCGTCGCGTGAGAAGACCCGGCAGCTTTCAGTTACCTCCGCGCGCACCTCGTCCGGCGTGCCGAAGGGCATCGTCTTCTGCGTGTCCACGCCGCCACCCCAGAAGACGAGTCGCGCCCCGAACTCACGCTTGAGGGCTTCACGCTCCATTCCCCTCGCGGAGATCTGGACCGGGTTTATGATGTCGAACCCCGCCTCGATGAAGAGCGGCAGCAGCGTCGTGATCGCGCCGCAGCAGTGCTTGAAGACCCTCCAGCTCGTGTGCTCGTGGATCCAGTCGGTCATCCGC
>SLST01000566.1 GCA_007130265.1 Spirochaetales bacterium | reverse complement strand
CGCCGCGGCGCGGGCACCCTTTCAGAGGCCGACGTCGACCGGCTCTTTGACGTGATCACCGACTCCTACGCCCGACGCGTCGAGGCCGACGGCAAGGTCGGGTTCACGGGCCTTGACGGCGCCCCCGGGCGCTACCCTATGGCGATGGGCCCCGACTTCCGCGACAAGCCGTGCCCCAGGTGCGGCGTCACGGTGGAGCGTATCAGTTACGGGGGAGGGCCCACGTACTACTGCCCGGGGTGCCAGGAGTAATCGGCGCGCCGGCGTCATCCACCGGCAGCCCGCTCCCGGCGCGCACGGCGGCGAGCATGCTCCAGCGCGAGACCTCATGCCCGCGGCCTTCGCTCTCCTCCACGCGCACCGCCCTGTCTTCGAGCGCGAAACGGGCCCGCCAGAACTCGCCGTCGCGGTACGCGTACCCTTCCCCGGCGTCGGCGTAGAGCTCGCCTGAAGCGCGCCCATCGGTGTCCGGCGCGACGAGGAGCCGCAGTACCCGGTCGCCGGGCTCGCCCGTGTGCAGGCGAACCGCCTCGTAGGGGATGATCGAGCCGGCGCGAACGTAGAGCGGAAGCCGGCCGAGCGGCGCCGGCGCGACGATCGCACCAGGGCCGACGTAGAGCTCGCCGGACCAGAAATCGCACCACTGCCCGGCCGGCAGGTAGACCGACCGTTCGGCGACCCCGCGCTCGCGCACCGGCGCAACCAGGAGCGAGGGGCCGAGGAGGAAACTGTCGGTGCGGTTGGCCACGGCCGGATTGTCGGGAAAGTGCCAGGCGAGCGGCCGGACGACCGGTGCGCCCGTGCGCGAGGCCTCCTCGAAGAGCGTGTAGAGGTAGGGCAGGAGCTGGTAGCGAAGCTCGATGTGCGACCGCACGATCGCGAGCACCTCGGGGCCGAACGACCACGGCTCGTGGTCGACGGTGTCGAGCGCGGTGTGCGCGCGGAAAAAGGGCATCAGGCAGGAGGCGGCGAACCACCTCGCGAAGAGCTCGCCGTCGGCGTTCGAGGAGAAGCCGCCGGAGTCGACCCCGCAGAAGGCGACCCCGCTCAGGCCGAGGCCGAGCATCATAGGCGTCATGAGCGCCACGTGCTCCCACCAGCTGTGATTGTCGCCGGCCCAGACGGCCGCATGCCGCTGGATCCCCGCGTACCCGGCGCGGGTCAGGACGAACCCGCGCTCGCCGGGCCGCTGGTCGCGGAGCGCCTGCCGCGTCGCGGCGCACATCCCGCTCCCGTAGGCGTTGTGTACGCGCGCGAAGGGAACGGGCCGGCCGTCGTTGCCGGCGATGAGATCGTCGGGCACGGTGAAGTCGGGGCGGAAGGTCGCGTCGCCCGAGAAGTCCGCCGGCTCGTTCATGTCGTTCCAGATGCCGGCGACCCCGGCGTCGACGAGGCCGCGGTGCCGCTCGGCCCACCAGGCGCGCACCTCCTCGCGCGAGAAATCCGGAAAGGCCGACTCGCCGGGCCAGACCGCCCCCACGTAGAGCGAACCGTCGCTTCGTCTGAGGAAGCAGTTCCGGGAAAGCCCGTCGGTATACACCGGGTACCCGGGGTCGGTCTTCACTCCCGGGTCGACGATCGTAACGACGCGCAGCCCCATCGCCGCGAGCCGGCGGATCATGCCCGCGGGGTCCGGGAAGCGCTCCGGATGCCAGGTGAAGACGCGGTAGCCGTCCATGTAGTGAATGTCGAGGTAGATAACGTCGCAGGGGAGCGACTCGGCACGGAGGCGCTCTGCGACCTCGGTCACTCGCGACTCCGGGTAGTAGCTGTAGCGGCACTGCTGGAACCCGAGCGCCCAGAGCGGCGGTAGCGGCATCCGGCCGGTGAGGCCCGTGTAGGCGCCGACCGCCTGGGTGAGCCCGTCGTCGACGCGCAGATAGAGGTCCGCCTGGTCGTCATACACCTCAATGCGCAGCCGGTCAGGCGCCGACTCGCACACGTCGAAACACTGGTGCGCCGGGCTGTCGCTGAAGACGGTCACTACGCGCTCGCGGGTCACGAGATAGGCGACCGGGATCGACTGGTAGAGCGGGTCCTTCTCCGGATAGTGGATCGGGTCGTCGGTGTTCCAGAAGGCCCACGTCCTGCCTCGCTTGTCGAGCCCCCCGCTCTTCTCGCCGAGGCCGTAGACGCGGGCGGACCCTTCGACCGGCAGGTCGATTCGTATACCTTCCGTCGACCGGGTGGTAAAGAGATCAAGCGGTCCGCCGTCGCCGAGCGTAACCGTATACTCGTCGCCGCGCACCGTCTCCGGGACGATGCCCCGCGTGTCGGCGTGCGGATTGGTCTTGCCCTCCACCGTCCCGGTCGCGCTGTAGACCCGGCTCGTCTCACTCGTCGCCCGGCGCCGCGGAGCACCCGCGTCCACCGCCTCCCAGACACGCCCGGCCTCACCCTCGCCTTCAATCGCCCACGACCGACGGTGCGCCGGTTCGTCTTTCAGTCCGACGCGAAACCTCACCCATCCGTCGCTCGACCGGTCGACGCGCGGGCAGGCCGTGCACGGAAACCATCTCGCTGAACGCCTCTGCACCGCGGGCTCCCCTACCCCGGCAGCCGGCGCACGGCGCCGGTGTCGGCGCTCGTGGCAAGGAGCGCGTACGCTTCGAGCGCCCGGCTCACGGCACGTGTTCTCGCGCCCGGCGTGTACGCCGACTCGCCCCGCGCCTCCTGAATCCTGCGACGCTCGGCGAGCTCGGCCTCACTTACCTCGAGCTCGAGCTTGCGGTTCGGGATGTCGATCGTGATGGTGTCGCCTTCCTCGATGAGCGCGATCGCGCCCGCCGCCGCGGCCTCAGGCGAGACGTGCCCGATCGACAGGCCGGAGGTGCCGCCGGAGAACCGCCCGTCGGTAATGAGCGCGCACGCCTTGCCGAGCTTTCGCGACTTGAGGTAGCTCGTGGGGTAGAGCATCTCCTGCATCCCGGGTCCGCCCTTCGGCCCCTCATAGCGGATGACGACGACGTCGCCCGCAGCGACGCTCCCGTCGAGGATCCGCTCGCACGCCTCGTCCTGACTCTCGAAGACCTTCGCCGTCCCGGAGAAGGTGTAGAGCGACTCGTCGACCCCGGCCGTCTTCACGACCGCGCCGCGCTCGGCGATATTGCCGAAGAGGATGCAGAGCCCGCCGTCGGGCGAGTAGGCGTGACCAACGTCGCGGATACACCCCGCCTCCCGGTCGCGGTCGAGCTCGCGGTAGGTCGAGGTCTGCGACCCGAGCACGAGGTTCGGCTTTCCGCCCGGCGCCGAGCTCCAGAGCGCGAGCGCCTCGCTCGCGGGCGAGGTCCCCCGCAGATCGTAGCGAGCGATCGCTTCAGAGAGCGTGAGCCCGTCGACGCGCCGGACGGTCCCGTCAACGAGCCCGCCGCGCTCGAGCTCGGCCATGATGGAGAGGATTCCGCCTGCGCGGTTCACGTCCTCCACGTGGTAGCTGCTCGAAGGAGCGACCTTGCAGAGGCACGGGACCTTGCGCGAAATCGCGTCGATATCCTCCACGGTGAACTCGACCTCCGCCTCCTGCGCCGCTGCGAGGAGATGGAGCACCGTGTTGGTCGAACCGCCCATCGCTATATCGAGCGCCATCGCGTTCTCGAACGCCGCCCGGGTCGCGATCGCCCGGGGCAGGACTCGCTCGTCGCCTTCCTCGTAGTATGCCCGCGCGAGCTCGACGACGGTCTCCGCGGCGCGCTCGAAGAGCCGCCTGCGGTTCGCATGCGTCGCGACGACCGTGCCGTTTCCCGGGAGCGAGAGCCCTATCGCCTCGGTGAGGCAGTTCATGCTGTTCGCCGTGAACATGCCCGAGCACGATCCGCACGTCGGGCAGGCCGCGGCCTCCACCGCCGCGACGCGCTCGTCCTCCACCGTGTCGTCGGCCGCGATCACCATCGCGTCGATCAGGTCGAGCCGCTCCTCCCCGAGCCTGCCGGCCTCCATGGGCCCCCCGGAGACGAAGACCGTGGGGATATTGAGCCGAAGCGCCGCCATGAGCATCCCCGGCGTGATCTTGTCGCAGTTACTGATGCAGACGAGCGCGTCCGCGCAGTGGGCGTTACACATGTACTCGACGCTGTCGGCGATGAGCTCCCGGCTCGGCAGCGAGTAGAGCATCCCGTCGTGACCCATGGCGATGCCGTCGTCCACGGCGATCGTGTTGAACTCCGCAGCGTACCAGCCGTGCGACTCGAAGATCGCGCGGACCTCCTGCCCAATCGTGTGGAGGTGCGCGTGGCCCGG
>SLST01000285.1 GCA_007130265.1 Spirochaetales bacterium | reverse complement strand
TGCTCGTCCCGGCGGGATCCCGGAGATGGACCGGACGACGAACTCCACAGGCTCGTCGGCCCAGGTAACGTCGCCCTTGCGGTACCGGGCGTTCCAGCGCTCCCTGCTCACCGCACGATCACGGTTCACGGCTTACCCCGGCGCCGGCGAATCGCTGCCGTTCTCGTGGAGCTCCGCGATCTGCGCTGCGATGCTGAACGCGATCTCTTCCGGATTACGAGCGTCCAGGTCGATCCCGGCGGGTGCAAAGAGCGGCAGAGACACCTCGTCTCCGTCCGTGTACCCGAATGACGAGAGCGCGTCGGCCACCCGCTTCGGGCTTGCAACGAAGGCAACGTAGGGACTCCCGGCGCGGAGCGCCTGCTCGACCATACCGGGGTCGGTGGCATGGTGTGATGCCACCACCGCGGCGGCATCGTCTGTGAACGTGATCGGCGCATACCCGGCCTGCAGGCACCGGCATCCGTCGCCGGCCGGAAATCGTGATTCGTCCATCGCCGGTGCGATCGCCAGCACCTCCATCCGGAGCTGGACGAGCCACCTCGCGAGAGCCTCCGTGATCCTCGATTGACCTACAAGGATAGCCTTGCGCAGGGGCGGGATCCTCACCGGCGCGAACCGGACCGGAAGCCGCCGGACGTCACGAAGCGCCTCGCCCGAAGCGCATCTCGCTACCGTAATCGCCCGGGCGACCCTGACTATGACACTCGCTAAAGATCGTGCCTCAAACGAATCGTCGGTCCACACAGGCTCCATTCGAAGTCGCTCGAGGACATAGCTCACTTCGCGGATGCAATCGGCAGGAACGGGGTGGGGTAGCTCGATCTTCTCCGGTGGAAAGTGCGGCTCGATGAAGACCCGCATCGTTCCTCCGCAGGCGACACCGAGTCCGAACACCTCGTCATCGAGGTCCGCCAGTACGACCCGTGGCTCCCTCTCCGCGATCGCAGCCACCGACTCGTCGCCAACGAACTGTTCGGCGCAGCCGCCACCCACCCATCCGCACACGTTCACGCCGCGATCGTCAAACACGGCGCGTGACCCCACGCGGGCAGAGGCCGAACCCACGACCTCGATCACCGTAGCCACAGCGAAGGTCTTGCGATGTCTGGTGAGCTCGACGAGCAGATCAAGAACCTGCGGCTGGATGAACGCCTCCCCGAACCGTGGACATTGGCCCATCGTAGCACGCCGGCGCGCCGTGGTACACTGGTTATTCGTTGTCCAGACAATCAAGCCGGAGGGATCCATGATACGAGTCAAGACAACCGACGGTCGGTGGCAGCGCTTCTGCGACCGGATACGGGGCTTCCTCGAGGCCGACGTCACCGAGCAGGACATTGACGGCGTGCGTGTCCGGGGGTACCGGTCGCCGGACAACCCGGCGCTGTGGATTCGTGACCACTCGGATATTGTGCGCGGCGGCAAGTATTTCCACGCCGACCTGACGAGCTCGGTGGACTGCTTCGCGGCGCACCAGGCTGCGAACGGCCGGATCTTCGACTACGTGCTGACCTCCCCGCTTGCTCACTCGAACGAACGCGAGAACTGGGAGAAATGGATCCGTATCCCGGTTGAAGCCGACGTCGAATACCGCTTCGTCAAGGCGGCCCACCAGGCCTGGCAGGCAACCGGCGACACCGAGTGGTTGCGGCGGCTGCTCCCGTCGCTCGAGCGCGCGGTCGACTACCTCGTCTCGTCTCCCATCCGGTGGGACGAGACCCACGGACTCGTGAAGCGCGCCTACACGATCGATACCTGGGACTTCGACTACACCGCAGGCCACGAGCCGTGGCTCAACTTCCAGATCACCCCGGACACCTTCTGGGGGATCTTCCACGGCGACAACTCCGGGCTCTACGAAGCCGCCTCCTCCGTGTCGGCGATGTACGCGCTCGTCGGTGACGCGGAATCAGCAGGCCGCCTGCGGGAGCTCGCCGACGGTGTGCGGCTGCGGGCGAACGCGCTGCTCTTCAATGGTCGGTTCTACACGCACTTTCACAAGCTCTCGCCGATAACGATCGAAGGGGTCGACGAGTCTGAGCAGCTCTCGCTCAGTAACCCCATGGCAATCAACCGCGGACTCGCCACGGATGAGATCGCGCGCGCTATCATCGCGGAGTACCGGCGGCGCCGCGAGACGAGCGCCTCGTTCGCCGAGTGGTACATCATCGACCCGCCGTTCCCGGACGGCATCTTCGGTGACGAGAAACTCGTCGCAGGCGCCTACGTGAACGGCGGGGTCTTTCCCCTCTGTGGCGGCGAGCTCGCGCGCGCGGCGCTCAGCCACGGAGCCGAATCATACGGGATCGAGATCCTCGACCAGTACGCCTCAATGATCGAGTCGAGCGGGGCAGCGTACCTGTGGTACTTCCCCGACGGCGCTCCCTCATCACCGGAGACGAGCACGAGTCCGGATGCAACCCCCACCGACGGTTGGGGGTCGTCCGCCATGCTCTACGGCTTTGTGGAGGGGCTTGCCGGAGTGGTCGACCGGCACTGCTGCTTCTCGCAGGTGGAGCTCACGCCGCGCTGGCTCTTCGCCGGCGAGCAGGAGGCCGAAGTCGAGATCTCGTACGCCGCGTCGGGCGCCGGGTTCGGCTACCGGTACCGCCACGACGAGGCGAGCAAGCGGATCTCGCTCGAGATCTCAGGCGACGCTCGAAGCGTAACGATCAGCTTGCCGCTGCCCCACGGTGCCACGCTCGAGCGGACGACGTGGAACGGCTCGGAGTGTCCGGCCAGTGTAAGCGCGACGACCGGCGCCGGCCGTGCATCGCGGTACCTCGAGATCGCACACGACGAAGCGGGGCAGGGAAGGCTCGAGGTCGCGTACCGCGGCTGATCGTACCTGCGCCGCGGACTCCGTTCGCGCACCTGACCTCGAGCGTGATGATGTCACGCCCGACGCGACGCCCGCCTGAAAAGCCGCGACCGCCTGGGCATCGCTATCACCGCGATCTGCGCCGCGATCGCAACGGATGTCGCGGCCATGCATCCCAGGTAGGCGGCGCGGGCGCCGTACCCTTCGTAGAGTCTTCCGGCGAGGAGTGCGCCGCAGACCGCGCCAAGAGTCAGGAGCGCCTCGTGAATCGCCATCCGCCGCGTGCGGTCGCTCGCGCCGGCCACGCCGTGGTAGACACTGAACGTGTAGCTCGCCGCGATTGCCAGGCCCAGGAGCGGGAGCACGATCAGATAGGAGGTAAGCGAACCGTTCGCCGCGAGAAGCGCGAGGAGTGCGAGCAGGGAAACCTGCGCTGCGACCACCGGCAGTGCCCGTCCATGCCAGCCGGTCCAGACACCCATAGCCCAGAAGGCGGCAGCCGCCGCGAGACCGCGCGTCAGGAGCAGAACCCCTACCGCCCCCTCGGCGAGTCCGATCGTACCGCGCGCATGCAGTGGAACTACCACGGCGAGCGCGCCCAGAACGATGTACGACGACACCAGGCCAAACCACGACGGATACCGCAGCGCCGTGCTCGCGTCCGGGGCGTCGTCCGGGGTTGCACGTCGGTCGCGGTGGGTATCCGAACGGATCTCTGAGAGAAAGACCGATGCGAACAGCACCACGACTCCAACGACGCCGACCATCGTCGTCCCCGCCACGAGCGGCGCCTCGAGTCGCCACTGCGCGAGGAACCCTGCCGCGAGCGGCCCCAGGACGACCCCGCTGCTCCACGCGAGGTTGAAGTGCGAGATCCGACGGTTGAGCTCCCTGCCCTCAACCGCCGCAGAGAGCCACCCCATGATCGGTGGCCAGAAGAGCGCGACCGTGAAACCAACCGCACCGTAGAGCAGCACCACCGCGGTGATCGACTCGGACGCCAGCAGGAGCGACAGCAGCACTGCCGCCGCAGCACTCGATACGACGAGCGAGTAGCGCGGCACCACCCGGAGCCCCACCGGGCGCAGCGCGAAGCACCCGATGAAGTAGAGTCCGTTGAAGGTGGCCGACGCCATACCAATCGCCGAGGCCCCCGCCCCAAGCCGGTCGCGCATGTAGAATACGAGGCCCAGGGCAACGATCGTGTATGCCGAGGAGTTCAGCACGGAGACCGGCACAATCACGTGCATCCGACCGAACCGCGACAGGAACGCTCGCGCGGGGTGGAGTGGTGTTTTCATACGGCCAGCCGATCCTACGCCGCAACGCGAATGGTGTCAAAGCATGTTGACACAAGGTGCGGAATATTCGATATTTCGCTCGCGCCACGCGTGGACCCCGAGCGGTTGTGCTCCCCCCGATGTAGGCCTTCATGGAGGT
>SLST01000046.1 GCA_007130265.1 Spirochaetales bacterium | reverse complement strand
GTCATCGTCGCTTCCCGACATCACCCGGGCAGGTGCGGGAGCACCCTCACCCCCGGGCCGGCATTCCACCCCACCCACAATCTCGACCACGCGGTTGCCCCTCGTGCCACATCCGAGATCGGCACGGTCCGCGCGCCGACTGTCAACGTGGCCCGACGCCCCTCTGCGGCAGTGACATAACCGCGGCGGTGTCGTGGGCTGGAGCCGGTCCCGACTCGATAGTCCCCTTTGGCTCTTTGCCCCTTGGGTGGAGGAGGCAGCGCCATGCACCGGTACGCGTACCGGGCAGATGTGGTCGACGTTCGCGCCGACGGATCGGCCCGCTTCCGGATCGACCTGGGGTTTTGCTTGTACGTGGATCGCGTGCTGACCGTCGTCGACCCGCCCGAGATGTCGCCCGGCGACCAGCTCCATCTTCTGGTCACTCACGAAGACGACGGACGGGTTGTCGTGCGCGTTCACGATCGATCGCACTGGCGGTCGCTTAGGTTGTGGCGTTATACCGGCACGTTGATCAGAGTGATCGACGGTGACACGCTCGACGCGCGCGTGACGATCTATCCGGGGATCGAAATCGAGGAACGATTCCGGCGATGCCGCATCTGCGCGCCGGAGATCTTCTGCAGACGACACGACGACCCGGAGTACCTGCGCGGAATCGCAGCGCGCGACTTCGTGATCGACCGGTTTCGTGACACAGGTGGTCGAATGTTCCTCGCTACGAGTCGGCGGGGCAAGTGGCGCCGCTGGCTAGCCGAGGTCTGGCTCAACGGGCCGACTCTTCGGCTGAGGGACCAGGTCTTCCGGGCAGGCCACGCGGTCCTCTGGTTCCAGGTCCCGTCAAAACCACCACGCTCGACGCACGAGCCGATACTGCGCGACGACGCGCTGCGCCGACAGCTCACGCTCCACGCGCACAGCGCCGGACTCTCCGCGGACGAACTCGTCAGACGCGCGATCGACCACTACCTGCGCTCGGATCCTTCCGTCAGCGGAGGGCGGTGGGCGTCAGGCCGGGACGGTGCAGTTCGCTATTTTTCTACTTTGCCGGGCTGAAACGCTTGCACTCCATCGTCGGGATGATCTTGTAGTGTCTATCGGTTGCCGTCAGCAGTACTTCGCCGCTCTGCACAACCGTCGCGGCAATCAACGCATCGGCCAGTTCCATTGAGTGACTCAGCGCGTATTCTTGTACGCAGAACATTGCGCGTGAGGACGCTTCTCTGCTGGTTTGCACGATCTCTACGTTCCATTTCTGCATCTGCTTCTGGAATGCTCGGCTCTCTGCCTTATTCCGCATTCCTTGCATAAGTTCCATGTACGTGATCACAGATATCGAGAATGGGACTGCTTCGTCGACCGCCTTCCGCGCTCCTTCATCGCCTCTCAAGTACCAGATCAGCACGTCCGTATCGATGATCAAAACCGCCGCCCTTTTCTGATGTCTCTCACTTCTTCGCCTACCGTTCTGCTGCCTGCCCGGTCGTTCCACATACCGAACATGGACTCGTCGGAAGCATCTGAGGGGGGAGAATCGTAGGCGACGATCCTCGCCACAGGTTTCCCCCGATAGGTCACTGTAACCTCCTGCCCAACGGCAACCTGGTCGACTATCTTGCCAGGCCGTACCCGGAGTTCCTTTGTTGTGACTTCCACGGGATTGCTCCTTTTGATGTACACTACAAAGTGCATACTCAAAGGCAGCCGCGTTCAAGTATTCCGCCAGACTCGTCTCGGCTTCGAGTTCGCCGAACAGGCTTCCTCGTCTACCGTCCTCCCGCCTTGCCTCCGAACCGCGGCTTTCGTGGCGGACACGCCGGCGGCGTACTCGACTCAGGAGAGCGAGTTCATCACTCGCTCGAGCCGGCTCCGGATCTCGATCGCGATCGGCGCCAGCTCGTCGTTGTCCACCGCCTGCATCGAGCTCACGGGGTCTACCGCGGCAACCTCGATCTCGTTCTCGGCTCGTTCCTGGACGACTACGTTGCACGGTAGCATCGTGCCGATCTTGTCCTCGGCCTCGAGCGCCTTGAGAGCGAACGGCGGGTTGCACGCGCCAAGGATGCGGTAGTTTCGGAAATCGACGTCGAGCTTCTTCTTCATCGTCGCCTTCACGTCGATCTCGGTCAGCACGCCGAAGCCTTCTGCGCTGAGCGCCTCGGTGACCAGCTCGATCGTCTCTTCAAAGGAATGATTCACGGTTCTGGAAATGTAGTACGCCACTGCGGCCTCCTCACGGTTTACGGGCAGTTCGATCTTCCGCGGTCCTCGACGCGAGGGCGGTTCAGCATGATCTCGCCACGAACCGGTACTGTCAACAGGTATCCCTTCCAGATCGACGTACCGCAAACGCACGGCAGCGGCTCACTCGAAGAAGCGCGTAACCCTGAGTTCGCCTGGGCGCTGGCCCATCTTCAGGAGTGCGGCAAGATCAGGCTCCGCGTATACGATGAACAAGGGCCACTTACGCTGTATCTCGCGGAAAGACAAGCATCACGCCCACAGCACAGCCTATGGGGCCATCCAGTTCTCAACTGACAAGCCCGGGACACGGCAGAACTCATCCACGTTGTTCGTCACGAGTGTGACATGGCGCGACAGAGCATGTGCTGCGATAAGCGTATCCATTGGCCCGATTGCATTGCCCTGAGCCTCGAGAGTCGCGCGGATCTCTCCGTACACTCGCGCCGCCATGTCGTCGAACGGGAGGACCACAAACGGCACTAGAAACTCGAGGATCGCAACGCGGTTCTTCTCTGGATTACTGCTCTTCGCGACGCCGTGCTGCAGTTCAGAGAGGGTGATTACGGAGATCGCGACGTCATCGACGGAGCGAGAACGGATGCGCTCAACCAGCAGTCGGGACCGATTGCGGATGACGTCGGTACAGACATTGGTGTCGAGCATGCCGGTCAATCGAGACACTCCCGCGTTTCCGCCTCTCCCGGTACGCGGCCAGCGATCATGAAGTCGTCGGTGAACTTCTCAAGACTACGCTCGAAGAGGTCCCATTCGGACCCTTTGGGAATAAGCATGACAATCCCGTCCACCTTCTTGATGTGAACGGAGTCGCCAGAGAACGCGTACTCCTTGGGCAGGCGTACTGCTTGGCTTCGACCGTTGACGAAGAGCTTCGCCGTGTCCATATGGAAACCTCCACCGTGATATCTATCGCAGTATATACCACATCGACTACCCATGGACGGGAATTCGAGCGAATTCATACACGAGACATCAAGATTCCTTTTGAAGCCTCTGAGTCGGCGTACATGGACGGGGCCAGCGAGCAGGTCGTGATCGCGCGCGACGGCGTGCCGCCCCCCGCCGCACGACTTCACCCGCCTTCGTGGTAGGATCGCTCATGCACTACGACATACCACAGCGCAGGCTCGGCTCGAGCGATCTGTCGGCCTCTGTCATCGGCCTCGGCTGTAACCGGATCGGGGAAGACATTCTCACCGAAGCCGAGTGGATCGCGCTCCTCAATCAGACGGCCGACTCAGGTATCACGCTCTTCGACACCGCGACGCAGTACGCCGGGGGGAGGAGTCAGGCGATCATCGGGAAGGCATTCGGCAACCGCGATGACCTCGTGATCGCGACGAAGGTCTCTCCCGTCCGCGACGGCCACGGGGCCCGCTTCACCTACGAGTCGATCGTCGAAGGAGCCGAGAACTGTCTGCGCCTCCTGCGGCGCGACACGATCGACGTGCTTCAAACGCACGGTAGCGGCTCGCTCGAAGAAGTGAGCAACCCTGAGTTCTCCCGGGCGATGAGCCATCTCAAGGAGAGCGGCAAGATCAGACTCCGAGCGAGCGCGACGTTCAGCGCGGAAGGCGCGATTTACGCGATCGAAAACGGGCTCGTCGATCTCCTGCAGATTACCTACAACCTCGTGGATCGCGATCACGCGATGCCGATCCTGCCGTTCGCCGCCGAGCACACCATCGCTCTCCTCGCGCGGATGCCGTATCAGCGCGGGAGCCTGACCGGGAAGTACCATCCCGGGCAGCCGGTAGCCGACGGACACCGAGCGCGCCTGCAGGGCGATCGGCTCGCCGACGATATCGCAGCTGCCGAGCGCTTCCGTACCCTCGCGGACGCACGAAGCGGCGGCATGGGCGAGCTCGCGATGCAGTACGTGCTCCACGAGCATCGCATCGCAGCGACTATCCCCGGCGCCAGATCGATCGATCAGGTTCGCACCAACATCGAAAACGCGCTCGCGAAGCCCATCACCGACGAGGAACTCCGGGAGATTGAGC
>SLST01000311.1 GCA_007130265.1 Spirochaetales bacterium | reverse complement strand
TGGAGCGGTTGCGCCGGCTCGACCGGCTGCCTGGTCTGCCGCGAGTGACGCAGCGATGGGCCCAGGAGTTCTTCCACGACCTGGCAGGCGAAGCCTCGTCGTTTCCCGTCTGGCAGGGAGAGCTCTACCTCGAGCGGCACCAGGGCACCTACACCTCGCAGAGTGCCGCGAAGCGGAACAACCGCGAGCTTGAGACCCTCCTGCGAAAGGTCGAGTTCGCGGCCTCGCTCGCCGGTGACCCGGCTGCCTACCCTCGAGACGACCTGGAGCGGATCTGGAAGGAGGTGCTGCTGTACCAGTTCCACGACATACTTCCCGGATCGTCCATCCGGCGAGTCTACGAGGAATCCGGTGCGCGCTACGACGCCCTCAGAGCGGAACTGACCACCCTCCTCGAGCGCATTCTGGCGCGGACGGCCCAGGCGGTCGACACCTCCAACGCGCGCCGGCCGCTCGTGGTCTTCAATCCCCTTTCCTGGGACCGACGCGTTTGGGTCGACGCCGACGGCTCGACGAGGCCAATCGTGGCGCCGGCGCTCGGATACGTCGTGGTCGATCGCGATGCGCCGCCGGTCGCGGACCATGCGTGCCCCACGGCTACCGCGACGGCGATCGAGAACGAGCACCTCCGCATCGCCTTCTCGGAGGACGGCTCCATCATCTCTTTGTTCGACAAGCGGCAGAACGTCGAGTACGTTCGAAGCGGCGAGTCTACGCACCACTACACGATCTACCACGATCTGCGCGACGCGTGGGACTTCGTGCCGCAGTACCGCACGATGCCCTCCGAGCGGCTGCCGCTCGTGTCCGTCGAGCCGTTCGCGGGAGACTCCGAAGCCGGTGTCGTGCAGCTCTACCGCCACGGCGCATCGCAGCTCGAGGTCCGAATCGGGCTCACCGCCGGCGAGTCGCTCGTGAGATTCTCGTGCAAACTCGACTGGCGGGAGGCGAACCGAATGCTGAAGGTTGCTGTTCCCGTTTCCGTGCGAGCGAGCGAGGCGAGCTGCGGAATCCAGTTCGGAAGCGTTCGGCGCCCGACGCACTCCACCACGAGTTGGGATGCGGCGAAGGACGAGGTCCCGGCCTGGTGGGCCGACCTTTCGGACGCCACCCACGGGATCGCCCTGCTGAACGACGGGTCCAAGTACGGCCACCGCGTGAAGGATTGTTCGCTCGAGCTGTCGCTCGTCCGGTCTCCCCCCTATCCCGGCGGCGTCAAGGTGGAGAAGGACGATCCGGAGTACGTGAAGAAGGCCTTTCTTGATATAGGCCGTCAGGAGTTTTCCTATGCGTTGCTCCCGCACGCCGGGAGTGCGGAGCGAGGCGAGGTTGTGAGAGCCGCCGGTGAACTCAGCGTCTCCGCGTGTCAAGTCCCGGCGGAATCTCACCCGGGCGAGCTGCCTTCCTCCTGGAGTCTCGCGTCGGTCTCCGACCCGGCAATCATCGTCGAGAGCGTCAAACAGGCCGAAGACGGCGACGAGACGGTGCTGCGGCTCTACGAGTCAACCGGCGGCCGACGGCGGGTCTCCGTGCGCGTCTCCGATGCTACCGTTGCGCGTGAGACCAACCTCACGGAGGAAGACCCCGTCGATCTGGACCTCGTCGACGGCACCGTCGAACTCGACTTCGAGCCGTTCGAGATACGGACCCTGATGGTGCGTCGGCACCCCTCGTGAGCGGGTAATCCGCCGGGTTCTCCAAACCCGGATCACGTGCTACCTTGGCTCCGGTTCGTCTCAATCCGGGGAGCTGCTGGGGGGCATGGAACACACGATTCTGCTCGTTGAGGACGAAGCGATCATCGCAATCGCAGAGGAGATGACGCTTCGCCGAAACGGATACGAAGTCCTCATAGCCAAGACCGGAGAACAGGCAGTGGAGGTGGCTTCTGAGTCCAACGCGATCGATCTCGTCCTGATGGACATCGACCTGGGCCAGGGCATGACCGGAACCGAAGCGGCGCAGACGATTCTGAAGCGGCGGAGCCTTCCCCTCGTCTTTCTCTCTTCGCATACCGAACCGGAGATCGTCGATCTCACCGAGGGCATCACCTCGTACGGCTACATCGTGAAGAACTCCGGCGAGACGGTACTGCTCGCTTCGATCCGCATGGCGTACCGCCTCTTCGAGGCGCATCGCACCGTCAGTGAGCAGAACCGGCAGATCGCTGAGTCGAACCGAGAGTTGCGACGCACCAACGACGAGCTGCGGTGGTGGGACCACATCATGCACGATGTGGTCGAGTACGACCCGAGCGCGATCGCGATCCTCGACGACGGACTCCGTTTCATGTACGTCAGCAGCCGTTGGAAGCGGGACTACGGCCTGCCCGACGAAGAGATGATTGGGCGGCACCACTACGAGGTGTTCCCGGAGATCCCGCAGCGGTGGCGCGAGGTGCACCGCAGGGCGCTCGCCGGCGAGGTGCTGCGCGCGGAGGAAGATCGCTTCACGCGGCCGGACGGATCGGTTGACGAGGTTCGGTGGGAGTGCCGGCCGTGGTACCGGTCGAACGGCTCGATCGGTGGGATCATCCTCTACACGGAGGTGCTCACTCGACAGAGGCGCATCGCTCGTGAGCTCAGGGAGAGCGAGAAACGGTTCCGGACGATAATGGACGCGATGGAGGATGTTGTCTTCACCGTCGATGCCCAGGGGCGTCACACCGGTGTCTACGGTCGGTGGTTGGACAAGTACGGCTTCTCGTCCGCGGACTACCTGGGAAAGACCTTTGCCGAGGTCCTGGGCGCCGAGCTCGCGCGCATCCATGAGCAGGCGCTGGCGAAGGCGCTTCGCGGGACGTTCACTATCTACGACTGGTCGGTGCCGTCGCCGGCGGGGGAGACGCACTTCCAGACGTCGCTCTCGCCGATCAAGGACGACGACGGCGCCGTCGACGGCGCCGTGGGGGTGGGGCGGGACATTTCCGACCTGGTACGGGCCCGGCAGGAGCTCCTGCGGGCGAGCGAGCTCGAGGCGGCGATCGTGACCGCATCGCCGTTCCCGATCATCGGGATCGACCCGGACGGCTTCGTCACGAGCTGGAACCCCGCAGCCGAGGCGATCTTCGGCTGGTCGCGCGAGGAGGTGCTCGGTCGCCTGCTACCTACGGTACCCAGGCACGACGACGACACCTTTGCGGCCCTGCGACAGCGGGTTCTTGCCGGCGAGGTCATCACCGCCGCGAGGCTCACGCGGATCACCCGCGACGGAACGCTCCTTTCGCTTACGCTGTCCGCCGCCCCCATTCGCGATCCGGACGGTCGCGTCGTCGGCATCGTCGGCTTCATGGTGCCGACGTGAGCGCCGTGCAAGGCTCGACCATGACGTTCACGGAGGCCCAATGCCAGTAGCCACCAGGTTCACGAGGCGCGCAGCGCGCATCCTCGGGTACGCCGCGTTTCTCCACATCGTGACTACCGGCTTGCCGGCGACTGAGATCATCCTCGGTGGTGATGCCGGGCTGCGGGGTGCCGTGACGGTCTCACCGAGGATCGAGGAGCGTGTAGAAGCGCTGCTTCGAACGCGGTACACCGGCATGGCGAGCGTGTACGGCGACACCCTCACGCTCACCGCGGCCGCGACCGTGTGGCATGAGCGTCCTGGCGACAAGGATGCCGACGATGGGTCCCCGAAGAGTCCGTACGGTGCGGAGCTCGAAGAGCTTCGTCTCTCCCTCTTTCCCCCGGGCCCCTTCGTCTACGACATCGGCCGATTCCGCCACATGCCCGGGCGCGCGCTGATCGGCTCACCCAACAACCACTTCACCACCGTGTCGGTCGAACGGCTGCTTCGCGGCGATCTCCTTGAACCGGGCGGACCCCAGACGCTTCTTGCCGCCCGCGCGCTCGGGAGAGCCTGGTACGCGGCCCTCGTGGTCATGCCGGTTCCGGACACGCCCCGGCTCGTGGGACCGGGGTCCATATGGCTCCCGGCTTTCCCGCTTGACCGGACGATCGACGACCCAGATTTCTCTGATGAGCCGCTCACGCTCGAAGAGGTGTCTGCCGAACCCACTGTAGCCATTCCGGAGCCGTACCGGCGGGTGTCGGGCGGCGTCGAAGCCGGGCTCACCCTCGGTCGCGTCGACTTCGCGCTGCTCTACTACCGGGGGATCGACCCGAATCCCGTCCCGCGCATACGTGTCAGTTTCCCGAGCCTCCCTCTTCGGGCGTACAACCTCTCGCTCGCCCCGGAAGAGGTCCTGATCGATTCGTTCGGTCTCGTCGGCGAGACGGCGCTTGGGGCCGCCACCTTCTGGGTCGATACCGCCTTCGTGCCCAACCATACGCTCACCACGACCGAGATCGACCCGTTGTCCAAGAGAACCAGACTGGTCGTGGCTCCCACGATCAAGGCGGTTGCCGGCGCGGGCTACCGGATCGACTCCGCGCGGCTGCGGCTCGCTGCGGAGTACCACCACCGCCACTCCTTCCTTCCGGACGCCGTCCCCGCGGACACCATCGTGCGCACGCCGTTCTCATCCGATCTCCTCCTCTCCGCGCGCATGAGCGCGGGGCGACGGTCAACATGGACTCTGTCCGCCGGAGGAGTGCTCTCGTTCCATGATGCGAGCGCCGCGGCTTTTCTGTCGGTCCTCTTCGAGTCGTGGTCCGGCGCCTATGCGGGCGTGAGTGCGCCTTTCTTCGCCGGCGCGCCTGCAAGCGACTACGGGCAGTACCAGGATATCGCTCACGTGATGATGACAGCCGGATGGCGGTTCTGAGAGGCAGAATATGGTGCTTTCCCGCTTCGTGCGATAGTATAGACCCAGATTCCAGCTTGAAGGAGAGCAAGATGAACAAGCGGTTCTTAATGGGCGGCCTCCTGCTCGCGGTTCTCATCGTGGTAACCGGGTGTGGATGGTTCGGCCCCAGCGTCGACGAAGTGACGGCAGAGGATCTGAGAAACTACACTGCAGGTAGCCTCTTCCAGACCGACCGGGACTCGGTCCTGATGGCGTCTGCGATGACCGGCGAGTCCGCGGGAAGCGCGGTATTGCCCATGGGTGAGAGGGTCATGGGGCAGACCGGGAGCACTGTCCCCGTCACCTCGTTCCGCGACGCGTTCAACGTGCTCGTAGACGAGACCGCATCGATGGCGCGCAAGGCGGCGCTCGCTCCGTCACAGGCGATCATCGTGGAAGAGAACGTCGACGAGAGCGATCCGAAGGACATGACCTACGAGCTCCTGATCGACATCACGAACGAGACCGTCCGAGCGGCCGACTACTTCGGTGTCGGTGCAAGCGGTACCGCGACGGTCGAGACCTTCTTCCTCGAGCTCGCCGCGCGCGTCCAGGAGCACTCCTCCACCTCCGGGGAGGCGTCCGGTAGCGGCGAGCAGGAGATGGCAGTCCGTTACGACAACTGGACACCCGACGGAATTGTCATTATCCACGACGGACGGATCAACAGCGCCGCCGACGGCCGCGTGAAGGTGGAGGTGAACCAGATCGGCCCGAACGACGCTGAGGGCGACTACTCGTGGCGCTTCCGCGTCGAGATGAGCGCCGGGTTCTCGGTCTCCAACACCGAGACGAACGAGGGCGGCAAGCTCATCATGCGCTTCTCCTACTCCGGCCGCGAGCGAGGCTCCTTTGACACGAGAGTTCCGGACTGGTACGAGGACATAACGGGCGAGTTCGAGGCGGAGCTCCTCATCCGGATCTACGACAACAGCAACACCCTCGTTCGCGAGTACACGTACACCGATCAAGACGCCTTCCGGGTAGTCGAATAATCCTGAGTCGCCTGTCGGTTTCCTTTCCCGGGTTCGCATCCTGCGATCCCGGGAATTGCTGCCGCCGCTGCCGCCGCGCCTCCCGCGGAACGCGCTCTTCTCTGCCACATATCCGTTGCCGCTTGACACTTCTCCCACTGCACGGTACAAATACGAACCCATTGCGGGAAATCCTTTCTTCAGGAGGCACTATGCGGACTATATACGATACCGTCAGGCGCCTCCGCACCGCTCGCTCCTGAGCCCTTCCGTCTAAGAGGCCCTTGCCCAGGCGGAGCCCCCTGGCCAGGCGGAGCCCCCCTGCCGAGGCGATCACCTCCTTCTTGTTCTCGAGGGAGCCTCATGTACACCGATTTCGACCGGTTTCACGACATCGCGTCGGCCTTCATCAGTGCCGGCTACATCACCGCGCCAGGGCGCGTCATCAAGCTCGGCAAGGAAGCGGCCGTCCTCTGCTCTCCCGCGCACCCGAGCCTTGGCGTCGAGCACGTCGCGCTCAAAGTCTACAAGGATCAGTCGTTCCGCAATTTCCGCAACGATGCCGCCTATCTGCGGGGGAAGGTGTGGAAGCGCCGCGATCTCGCGCACCTGAAGGCATTCAAAGACGAGCTCTGGGTGGAGACCGAGTTCCGGGTGCTCGAGAGGCTGCACGCGGCAGGAGTCAGTGTCCCGCGGCCCTACACGCAGATCGGCCACGGGATCGTCATGGAGCACGTCACCGCCGGAGGTGACGACGCCCCCATGCTCAAACACGCAAGACTGACGCCTGAGGAGCGCCGACGCGTGCTCGAGGAGATCCTGCACGACATCGACACCATGCTCGGCTGCGGGATCATCCACGGCGACCTCTCGGTCTTCAACGTCCTGTACGACGGCGCCCACCCGGTGATCATCGACTTCCCGCAGGCGATCTACGCCAATACGCACGATGACCCGTACCCGCTCTTCCTCCGTGACGTGGAGCGGCTGGTCGCCTCACTGTCACCGGCGGGGAGCGTGGATGCCGGCGCGGGGGAAATCGCAGCGGAGCTATGGGGACGTCACTACATCGCCGAAACGAGCATGACGCGTAGAGCTTTCTGAGATTTGACATCACGATTTCCGCTTCGTATACTTCCCATCTTGACACAGATGTGCAGCGAATCCCGTAGGAGATAGCATGAAACGGACGTATCAGCCGAGCCGCAGGAAGCGAAACTCGAAGTTTGGTTTCCGCGCGCGAATGCAGACCAAGGGTGGCAGGCGCGTACTCAAGCGGCGAAGGGCGAAGGGACGCATCAAGCTGTCCGTCGCCGATGAGAAGAAGCCTTACTAGGGAAGAACGACTTCGCTCCCGTCAGGACATCCAGCGGGTGTTCCGGTGCGGGGGCACCGTTCGTACGCAGGGGATGCGACTCTCGTACCTCGCGAGCGAACGTGAAGCCAACAGAATTGCGGTCGTCCCCGCTCGCGGGTTCGGAACCGCGGTTCGCAGGAACCTGTGCCGCAGGCATGGGAAAGAGGCGTATCGGGCCCTGAAGACGGAGATCAGATCGGGATACGACCTGGTCGTCGTCTGTCATCCGGGTGAATACAGTTTCGCCGAGCGCCGGAACCAGTTGTCCCGCCTTCTTGCGAAGGCATGTCTCTTGTGTGATCGTTCTTCAAAGGAGATGTGATGGATCGCAGAACACTGCTCGCGGTCGTCCTTTCGGTTATTGTCATTACGATCGGGTTCTCGATTCAGAGTCTCCTGTTCCCTCCTGTGGAGCCGATCCCCCCGGATCCCGCGGACCGACCCCAGGTCACCCGCCCGGTGGATCCCTCGCCGGATGAGGTCGCAGACCCGGCAGCGCCTGTGCACCCCAGCGGGGCCGTTGTCGCCGTCGACCAGCCCGGTATCAGCACCCAGGAACGCGTCTACGAGAACGAGCTCATCCGGGTCACGATGAGCCCGGAGGGCGCCACGATCACCTCGTTCGAGCTCCTCGAGCACATGGACGGCGACGAGCCGGTGAACATGGTCTTTCGGGGAACCGACGATCAGGCTGCCATGACGCTCCACTTTGGCGACCACACCGCCCGCCCGGTTCGAGACCTCTTCGAGTTCCGGCAGGTCGACGCGAACACCTTCGAGTTCAGCCGCACCTTCACCGTCGTGGGGCGGGACGGCTCGGATTTCAGGCTCATTCGTCGCTACGCATACGCGCCTGGCGAGCACATGTTTCGCCACGAGGTCGAGATTCGTAACGTGGACACCGTGGCGTTCGTACCGCTCAACTTCGACGGGATCGCCTATACCATCGGCTACGGCCCGCAGATTGGTCCCTACTTCGAACAGCTCGATCAGCGCACCGAGTTCCGCCGTTACATGACGTACCAGGACGGCCGACGTCAGAACTTCAACCGTATCGGCCAGGGCGGCGCTGAAGTGATATCCCAGCGTGTACGCTGGGCGTCGGTCGCGGGCAAGTACTTCGCGGTCATTGCCGTCCCTCAGGTCAACGCCGACCTCACGACGGTGCTCGCGCGCCGGGACCGTGAAGGAGTGCCGGAGGGTTCCCAACTCTACATCTCGCGGCCGGTCATCCGTGCCTCCGCCATGGTCGACACCTACTACTACTACGCCGGCCCCAAGACTCCGGCAGCGCTCAACCGCTATGACGCGCGTGACCAGAATGCATGGGGCCACAGCGAACTCAGCTTTCGCGAGATCCAGGAGACGCGCGTCCTGTTCGGATGGCTCGAGAACATTCTCAAGTGGGTGCTCCAGCTGATCGTGCGGGTCGTCCCCAACTACGGCCTCGCGATCATCATCCTCACGGTGCTCGTGAAGCTGCTGCTGTGGCCGCTGACGCGCAAGAGCTACGAATCGAACGCTCGGATGCAGCTCGTGCAGCCCAAGATGGCCGAGATCCGTGAGAAGCACAAGGATAACCAGCAGAAGCAGAACGAGGAGATGGCCAAGCTCTACAAGAAGGAGGGCGTCAACCCGCTCGGCGGGTGTCTGCCCATGCTCGCGCAGTTTCCCTTCTTCCTCGCGATGTACGGGCTGTTCAACAACCACTTCGACCTGCGCGGGGCGATGTTCATCCCGGGATGGATCGACGATCTATCCGCTCCGGACGTGATCCTTGGTTTTGGTGACTTCACGATTCCGTTGATCGGGTGGACCGCGATCCGCGGCCTTCCGATTCTCTTTGTTGGTACGCAGCTCATCTCGTCCAAGCTCATGCAGACGCCCTCGACAGGTCAGTCGAGCGGCCAGATGAAGTTCATGCAACTTGGGTTGCCGTTCATCTTCTTCTTCATCCTCTATAACGTGCCCTCCGGACTCCTGGTCTACTGGATCTTCCAGAACGTCCTGACCGCCGGCCAGCAGTACTGGTACAACAAGGCGAAGAAGAACGAGCCGCCTCCCGCGAAGCCATCCCGCAAGAAACGCCCGTAGAAGAGGGAGAGATATGTATCAGGAGTTCGAAGGAAAGACGGAGAAGGAGGCGATTGACATCGCCATCGAAGCGCTCGGACTCGAGCGTGACGAGTTCGATGTGGAGATCCTGGAGACTGAGAAGAGCGGTTTCCTGAGCCTGCAGAAGAAGGTCAGAATCCGCGTCCATCTCAACGATGAGATCGTTGCCGCCGGAAGCGATGATCCGGAAAACGACATCGAGCACGGAGTCGTAGACTTCGTACGCGGCCTCGCCGAGAAGATGGGATACCCGGCGGAAGTGCGGGTCAAGTATCGGGAGCCTGGCAAGGTGGGGCTTCGCCTCGATTCGCCCCACTCGAGCATCCTCATTGGCAAGAAGGGGAAGAACCTCGACGCGATCCAGCTGCTCGCCAACGTGATTGCCGGTCGGCTCGACGACCACGAGACGCGTGTTATCGTGGACGCGGAGAACTATCGGCAGCGGCGTGAGGAGAGTCTCATTCGCCTCGCGCAGCAGGTCGGCGACCAGGTGATGCGCACGCGACGCAGCAAACTGCTCGAGCCCATGAATCCCTTCGAGCGTCGGCTCATCCACACAACGCTGAATGACGTGGCCGGAATCACCACCAAAAGCGAAGGTGACGGGCTTTACAAGCAGGTCCGCGTCATCTACCGGGGGTCGGACGAGTAGGTCCGACTCCTTCGTGAAGACGCAGCGGTGCAGACCGCCGTGCCTCTTGTGGATAATCTGTGGATAATCTCTGAACAGCAAACGGCCGAATTCGCCCGTGTGTACGGTTTTTGCTCGAAACAAGACCGTTTGCGAGAGTTTCGCGCGCCCGAGAACGAAATCAGCGGGGTTTCGGGTCCGTACCCGGTTTTTTTCTCTCTCTTTCGCCTCCAAGATCGCAGACCGACGGCTCTCGTGATGTGTACAACCTGTGGATAACATCGTCGGGAGCCAACCTAAATCCATAGCGCAGCACAACTTGATCGCTGTACGAGTGAGCTGAAACAGGCTATACTTGGGTCAATGGGACGCACCACCGCACTACATCAATGGCACGAGTCCGCCGGCGCGCGCATGACCGAGTTCGCCGGGTGGGACATGCCGGTCTCCTACGAACGCGGCGCGATCGCGGAGCACCGCCTCGTGCGCCGGTCCGCCGGGCTCTTCGACACGAGCCACATGGCGCAGTACCGCGTCTCGGGCACAGGGGCACTCGAGTACCTCGAGCGGCTCGTGAGCGCTCGCATCTCGGGGGTAGCCGAGTGGAGCTCCACCTACGCGCTCCTCTGCCGCGACGACGGCGGCGTGCTCGACGATCTTTTTCTCTATCGGCTTCCCGACGCCTGGCTCGTCGTGGCGAACGCGGCGAACCGCGAGAGCGACGCGGAGTGGTTCCGCGACCATCTGCCCGCATCCGGTGCTGCATTCGCCGATGCGTCCGACGAGACATCGATGTTCGCGTTCCAGGGTCCTCGCGCGCTTGCGGTGATGGACCGCATTACTGATGCCACGGCGAGTCGGATCCCCCGGTTCGGGGCGGCGGAGCTAGCGCTCGCAGGGTGCTCGGTGATCGTGGGACGGACAGGGTATACGGGTGAAGACGGGGTCGAACTCTTCGTACCCGGCGATGCGGCGCGCGCCGTGTGGGAGCTCCTGCTCGGCGAGGCCGATGATGCCGGTATCGAGGCGGGACCAATCGGGCTCGCCGCGCGCGACAGCCTCAGGTTCGAGGCGGGATTTCCGCTCTACGGTCACGAGCTCTCCACCGAGATCAGCCCCGTGGAGGCTCGGCTCACCTGGGCGTGCGATTTCGAGAAGGAGTTCATTGGGAGGGACGCGCTCGCGCGACGGCGCGAGCGGGGAGTAGAGCGTCGGCTTGCCACCGTCAGAATGACGGAGCGCTCCGTACCGCGCGAAGGGTTCCCGGTGCAGAGCGACGGGAAGGAGACGGGGCACGTTGCATCCGGAATGTACTGCCCGACCGTCGACGCCTCGTGCGCGAACGTTTTCATCCCGCCGGCTCTTGCCAAAACGGGAACAGATGTGGACATTGAAATTCGGGGACGGCCCCGATCCGCGGTCGTCGTGAAGCGGCCGCTGTATACCCCTGCATATCGAAGATGAGGAGCGGACCATGACCTTTGACGAGAGTGTGAAGTACCAGGAATCGCACGAGTGGGCGCGCAAGGACGGCGATCACGTGGTCGTCGGGATCTCCGACTATGCCCAGGACAGCCTTGGCGACGTGGTATACGTCGAGCTGCCGGAGGTCGGTACGACGCACAAAAAGGGCGATGCCTTTGGTGTCGTTGAAAGCGTCAAGGCGGCGAGCGACGTCTACCTGCCGGTCTCCGGCGAGGTCGTCGAGATCAACAGCGCTCTCGAGGATGAACCGGCGACCGTGAACGAAGCTCCCTTCGCAGACGGTTGGCTGGTGCGGATCAAGCCGAGTGACGCGTCTGAGCTCGATGCGTTGATGAGCGCGAGCGAGTACGAGGAATTCACCAAGGGCCTCGACGACTGACCATGGCATACGTTGGAAATACCGACGCCGACCGGCGGATCATGCTCAAGGCGCTCGGGCTCGAGCGCCTCGAGGATCTGTTTGCGGACATCCCCGAATCCAGGCGCTTTCCAGAGCTCGACCTGTCGCCCGCGATGAGCGAGCTCGAGATCCTGCACGAGATCGACGAGCTTGCCGCGATGAACGGCGGGGGGCCGCGCCTGATGAGCTTCGTGGGGGCGGGCGCCTACCAGCACTACATCCCGTCGATCGTTCCGTTCCTCTCCGGGCGCGGCGAGTTTGCTACCGCCTACACCCCCTATCAGGCCGAGGCGAGCCAGGGGACGGTGCAGACGATCTTCGAGTACCAGAGTATGGTCGCGGACCTGCTCGGCATGGAGGTCGTCAACGCGTCGCACTACGATGGGGCAACCGCGGTCGCCGAGGCAGCGATCATGGCGGTGCGCTCGACGCGGGGTCGCGACTCGGTCGTGCTTGCCGACGGCCTGCACCCTGAATACGGCGAGGTCGCCGCCACGTATCTGCGCCCTCAGGGTATCGAGATCCGCTCGGGAGGGGCCACGCTCGAGGAGCTAACCGATGCGATCGACGACAAGACCGCCTGCCTCATCGTGCAGAACCCGGACTTCCTCGGTCGCCTGCACGATCTCTCAGGGCTCGCTGATGCGGTCCATGAGCGGGGCGCGCTCCTCGTGCTCCACGTCGACCCGATCGCGACCGCGATCTTTTCGAGCCCCGGATCGCTGGGCGCGGACATCGTTACCGGCGAGGGGCAACCGCTCGGCATTCCGGTGAGCTACGGCGGACCGTACCTTGGGCTCTTTGCCACCAGGCGATCGCTCGTGCGGAAGATGCCCGGCCGGCTTGCCGGTGAGACCACCGACGCTGAAGGCCGACGCGGTTTCGTGCTGACGCTCAACACCCGCGAGCAGCATATCCGGCGCGAGAAGGCCACGAGCAATATCTGCACGAACCAGGGCCTGATGGCGCTTCGCGCGGCTATCTACCTCGCCTCGCTCGGACCGCAGGGCCTGCGCGAGGTCGCCATGCTCTGCTACCAGAAGGCACACTATGCGGCCGACCGCCTCGCCTCGATCCCCGGGTGTCGCGTGAACCGCGGTGACGGCGCGCCATTCTTCAAGGAGTTCGTCCTCTCGACGCCGCGCCCGGCGACCGATCTCATCGCGGCCTGCGCTCCGCGCGACGTGATCCCCGGCCTCGCGCTCTCGAGGTACTACCCCGAGCGGACGAACGACGTGCTCGTGGCGGTGACCGAGCAGTACAGCAGGGCGCAGATCGATGCGCTCGTCGACGCGGTCGCGGCGGCAATCGAAGGGCAGGCGGCAGGAGGAGTGGGCGCATGAGCGATACGACGAGGAAGAGCCCGGTGACCAAGCGGCTTGCCGCGAACTACCGGTTCGGCGACCCCATTCCGCCGCTTCTCTATGAGATCAGCCGGGAGGGCCGGCGTGCCGTGCGGTTGCCCGAGTGCGACGTGCCGCAGACCGACCTCCCGGGCGAGCTTCTGCGCGCGGACGACGATCCGCTGCGGCTACCGGAAGTGAGCGAACAGGATGTGGTGCGCCACTTCACCCGCCTCTCGCACGCGAACATGGCGATCGACACGACCTTCTACCCGCTCGGTTCGTGCACGATGAAGTACAATCCCAAGGTGAATGAGTTTGCCGCCTCGCATCCGGCATTCGCCAACGGGCATCCGCTCGTGCGCGATGAGGATGCGCAGGGGTCGCTCGCGATCATGTACCGGCTGCAGGAGATGCTCGGTGAGATTTCCGGGCTCCCCGCCGTCAGCCTCCAACCGGCCGCCGGTGCACAGGGCGAGCTGACCGGCATCCTGATGATCCGCGCCTGGCACGAATCGCGAAAGGACACGAGACGCTCGAAGATCCTCGTGCCCGACAGCGCGCACGGCACGAATCCGGCCACCGTCACGATGGCAGGGTACGAGACGGTCGAAATACCGAGCGATGCGAACGGCAACGTAGACCTCGATGCGCTGCGCGCCGCGTGCGACGAGACGGTCGCCGGTCTGATGATCACCAACCCCAACACGGTGGGACTCTTCGAGACGCAGATCGAGGATGTCGTAGCAGCCGTCCACTCGTGTGGCGGGCTCGTTTACGGTGACGGGGCGAACCTGAATGCGATCCTCGGGATCGTGCGTCCAGGCGACCTGGGAATCGATGTGATGCACTTCAACCTGCACAAGACCTTCAGTACGCCGCACGGCGGGGGAGGCCCCGGCGCAGGGCCGGTCGCCGCGAACGAGACGCTCGCCCCCTTCCTCCCGGGGCCCGTCGTCGACCGGTCTGGCGAGCGCTACGGTTTCAGGCAGCCGGAGCAGTCGATCGGGCGGCTCAAGGCGTTCCACGGTAACTTTGGCATGCTGCTGCGCGCCTACGTCTATATCAGGATGCACGGCCCGGAGGGCTTGCGGGCGATCAGCGAGAACGCGGTGATCAACGCGAACTACCTGCGCAAGCTCACCGAGAAGACCTTCCCCACGAAGTACCGCCGGACCTGTATGCACGAGTTCGTCTCGCCGGGCAATCGTTACGAAGGCATTTCCACGATGGACATCGCGAAGCGCCTGCTCGACTACGGGTTCCACGCGCCCACCGTCTATTTCCCGCTTATCGTACGCGACGCGCTGATGGTCGAGCCCACCGAGAGCGAGAACCGCGAGACACTCGAGGTCTTCGCCGAGGTGCTCGAGCGCATCGTCACCGAAGCGACCGAGCGTCCCGAGCTCCTGCACGAAGCTCCGGTCTCAACGCCCGTTCGGCGTCTCGACGAGGTCGCCGCGGTCAAGAACCTCAAACTTCGCTACGAGCGGTAGGTGCCGCCTCTCCGCGGGTACATGCCGGCCCGCCGGTGCCACGGCCGCCTCCTGCGCCCGGTGGCCATCGTTCGGTCGCCCGGCCTGAACGGCACCGTCCGGCCCGGCGACATCCGGCGGCGCGGCCACGACCGCGCCGGCCGGCCCCTCGAGACACCGGTTGAACCGCGCGCAGGCCTGCTGCAGCTCGTGGAGCGCGGGCACGCGCGCCCAGTAGGCCGTTGCCCGCAGCACCAGCAGCGACGCGAGCAGACTCCGCAGCGTGAAGAACGCGACACATCGTACGAACGAGATCGCCTCGTCGCCGGCCGCCGCCCGGCCGCCTTCCTCGCGGTTCGTCCCTTCCGCGGCGACCGCGGATACCCCAACAAGCGCGGAAGGCCCGCCGGCGGCGATCGACGAGATTTGCATCGTGTCCGAGAGGACGCGGCGCGACCTGACGCGCTCGCCGCAGCACAGGAGCCCAATGTAGGACCGGATGCCCGACGAGACGAGGTGATCAATACATTCCTGCAGCTGATCCATACTTCCCCCGTCTTCTCCATACGGGAATAACCGCGACGGTGCTTCAATACTCTGTACTTGGCACTCTCCCGGTGCATCGGTATGTTAGGTGCGACGCTGCCTGAAGCGGCGCAAGCGAAGGAGTGACGAGATGAGCAGTGTAAGAACAGCCGGGAAGCTCGAGTACCGGGTCGCGGATATCAGCCTTGCCGAATGGGGACGCAAGGAGATCGACATCGCCGAGAAAGAGATGCCGGGTCTCATGTCGACCCGCGAGAAGTACGGGCCGCAGAAACCGCTTGCCGGCGTGCGGATCACCGGCAGCCTGCACATGACCATCCAGACCGCCGTGCTGATTGAGACGCTCGTTGAGCTCGGGGCGAACGTCCGGTGGGCGAGCTGTAACATATTCAGCACGCAGGATCACGCGGC
>SLST01000162.1 GCA_007130265.1 Spirochaetales bacterium | reverse complement strand
GCTCGGCATTCTGCTCGCGATGCCGCTGCTGCTGGGGGTCCAGTGTCATCCGGAGGAGCTCGAGCCGGTATACAGCGCTGCGCTTGGATCCATCACGGTCAACGCCGGCTCCTTGAGTCCGCCGTTTTCGCCGGGCACGCTCTCGTATACGGTGGAGGTCGGCGCGAACGTTAAGGAGATCGAAGTCATCGCCGTGCCCGCCGACGCGCTGGCGACGGTCTCGTACGCCCCGGCTCAGCCAGTCGCGCTGGAGGTTGGCGAGACTCCCATCACTATCACCGTCACCGCGGCGGACAACGTGACGCTCAAGACCTACGTGGTGACGGTGCATCGTTCGAGCGTCGGTTACGTGTCTCCATTCGTAGGGCAGATGGTTCATGTGCCGGCAGGAGCCTTCCAGCGCGACGAAGCCGTGACCAACGTGACCGCCGTGACGGCGTTCTTCGTCAGCCAGTACCCCATCACGCAGGAACGGTACACGATGGTGACCGGCGGCAATCCGAGCTACTTTCGCAACGACGAGGATCCATACGATCGGCCGGTCGAGACCGTGAGCTGGTACGACGCGATCGTATTCTGCAATCTGCTTAGCGAGATCGAGGGCAGGACACCCGTGTATACGATCCTCGGGTTCACGAACCCCGAGGAGTGGGGCCCCGTGCCAAGGAACACGCCGGATCTGGACTGGGACTCAGTCACGATGGACATGGAGGCCGACGGTTACCGGCTGCCCACCGAGGCGGAGTGGATGTGGGCGGCGATGGGCGCCGCCAGTGGCGCAGGCTATCCGGGAAGCGGAACGTTCAGAACAGGTTGGCGCAAGGAGTTCGCCGGCGATCCGAATCCCACGAGGTCCGGCGATCCAATCGACGACTACGCATGGTACGGGTCTGTCGCGAACCCGCAGGGTACAGCGACCGAGGCGCGCACCTACAAGGTGGGCCTGAAGCTTCCGAACGAGCTTGGACTCTACGATATGAGCGGTAACGTCTGGGAGTGGACGTGGGATTGGCTCGCACCCTATCCCGACGGTCCTCTGACGGATCCTGTCGGTCCTGCGACCGGAGTCAACCGTGTCTCTCGAGGCGGAAGCTGGTACGACGCGGCGAGCTTCCAGTCTGTGGCGTTCCGCGGGCTCTTCTCGCCGATGCTTCGCGGTAACCGGCACGGCACTTTTCGAGTCGTGACACGTTAGCGATGCGCAAGAGCAGGTCGTGCGCGTTGACGCTGCGTTGATCTGCTCCGGCTTCTCCCTTTCCTGCGATCGTTCGATCGTTCTCGATCCAGCGGTCGAACGCGATGGGTGACAGGTGTTCCTGTCACGCCGTGCCGAAGCGTGCCTTCTTCGTGACCGAGCCATCCAACGCGGTCAGCGTAGCACGGCCGGACCGGCCGACGTTCCGATTCACATGATCCGCAACAGCCGGCTCTCCACAGGTGCAGGCGGTGTTGGCGAGTACCTCGCTCGTAGGTGTGGTAGAACCCGTGGCGGTCCGGGTAGACGGCGTCTCTCCCAGGCCCTCGTTCAGTCCCTCCACGAGTTGCCGTGCGGTGAGCTCGAAGACCGACCTCCAAGAGCTCCCCGTGAAGCGGCGAAACACCGGGTACGCGGGCAATCATCCCATTGATCTCTTCGCCTATCCGGGCATCAGGTTTGAACCGTCCCTCCACCGGTGTTATGTATATTTTAACAATAATGATCTATCGAAGGGGCGATTGATGGTTCGCAGAATTGCACTACTCGCGCTGAGCGCAGCGTTCATCGGTACTGTGGCCTGTGATAGTCCGCCACACGAAAACAGCGATGGAGCGCACCCTTCCGCGTCAGACGAACCAGGCTCGTCCGGACATTCGGTACAGTACGACGCCAAAGGCGCCGACTCGGGTCTCGTGCCCGTTGATGAGAGTCAGTACCCTGCCGGCGCAGCGGCTGCGCTCGCCCGTAACTACGGAGGGCTCGAACGGGCCGACTATACTCTTGACGGATGGAATGCCGAACCAGACGGGACAGGCGTTCAGCACTACATTGGTGAAGGTTTCTTGATGCCTGGGGGTGACACGGTCCTCTACCCGCAGTGGAGCGACGCTGAGCAGTGCTGGACGATGAACGCGACGACCGGAACTCTCGCGCGGTATCTCGCAGACTTGTGCGGTGCGGCAGATCGCGCGAGCGCTGTTCAGCGGCGAATATCTGACCTCGGTTGATTCCCCGGACACCGTGGTTGAGATCGGGCCTTACCCGTTCAACAACAGCGACGCGAGTCCCCTGAAGCTGCCGCGGGATCTGGAAGTCATCGGCACGGAAGCTTTTGCGCGTAGTCGTGATCTCGTCGGCGTAGAGTTTGGTCCGTCGATCCGCGAGATCCTCGAGGGCGCGTTCTGGACGGCGAACCGCACGGAGGTCCGTCGTGCCCACGGAGTGCAACACATTGGCAACCGCGCGTTTTCGAACGCGCTTGGGTTCGGACCGCAACTCGTCGAGATTCCCGGAAGCGTGACGGTCCCGGCGACCGGAACTTCTACTGTGAACAAGATCAGTGATCTGATTCTGCACGAAGGCATGCAGGTCCTTATGCCGAACGCGTTTCGGGATAACGATGCCACTGCAGTCAAGCTGCCGAGTTCCGTGATCGGCGTGGATCAGGGTGTGTTCGGCCTCATCGTCGCTTCGTTTCGCGAGTACTACATCGAGAACGGCCAACAGGCAGGGACCTATACCTCCGACGGTGCGCAATGGAGTCGTGAGTAGGCGGCTCGTTGCGGTCCTTCCCGCGTGTGGGGCTGACGCTCTGGTAACGGCGATTCGCCACAGTGCCACCGTCGGTCGGTCTACCGTGCTCGTCGCGGTGAAGTGAACGGCCCTGAGGTGGGGTTCAGCCCGGCGCGCGGAAGGATCATCCGGGATCTTACGTGGGATCATCGAAGGATCCAAACCTCACGGCGATCCGGCGGTCCCGAAGATCCTCGTGCCGCTCCCATCGTCTGTCCATCTCATTCCGTGTGCCGACGTAGACGACGTGAAGATCGTCTTTCATGGCGAAGACCGCATGGTACTTCCCCTTCGGCGAGCGGTAGTACCTGCGGCGATACCCCCTCTCATTTCCTTGACATCGATAAGGCAGAGTCATGGGTCAGGCCGAGCGAGAGAAAGGCGGAATCGTCGTTGCGGCAGCCCGCGGTATTTACTTTTTTTTTGGCGATTACCTTTCTGACCGCTGAGTCGTAATAGACGACGTAGACAGTGTCCTACGGTCAGTGCGCCGGTTCAGTCACCCTGCGAGACAGGGAGCCGGCCGTACGTTCTCAACGGCTACAAGGAGGTAGGGGGCTTCTCGAGTGCCGTGGACAATGACTACGTCGTGAGACGCCTCTACGCTCCGCAGTCGTCGTACCGCGGCGTCCACATGAAGGGTGAGCGGTTCAATGCGCCGCTGCGTATCTGCTCGGGTTAGTCGTCTCTTGCGGCAGCCATCTCCGCCTCGTACCGCGTCAAGATGGTTCGGGCCCGATGGTACTGCGGAAAGCCGGTGAGGAGCCATTGCAGAATCGCGATGGCCTCGTGTTCGTTGCCGCCGTGGTACTCGAGTTGCGCCTGCAGGAGGTAGAGGTGGAACCGGGCATAGGTTGTGCGCGCCCGCCGTGCCTCGTGCAGTGCGCCGTCGAGATCTCCCCGTGCCGCGAGCCCCTGGCTTAGCCAGTACGAGAAGACCCCGTCACCGGGCGCCAGCTCGCGCGCCTCCTGCCAGAGGTCGGTTGCCTGTCCCCACTCCCCGACGTGCGCGGCCCACGTTGCGCCTCCTGCGGCCAGATGCCCCCGAAGGCGATCGTGAAGCAGCGCCGAGCCGGAGAGGACGAGCATTGAAGCGGTGGTCACCGCGACGGCCAGCCCCACCACGGACGCTTTGCGCCATCTCTCCGAGCGCGCGGAGGGTGCAGGAACCGCGCCGAGCATCATGAAGAAGAGCAGCGCGACCGGTGTCGCATGGAGCGACGAGTCCCACCCTCCCTGCAGGACGAGCGCGCTGAGTGAAAGGGCAATGGGGAATCGCCCCTGTGACCACGCCGTGCGTGCGGCCCAGACGCCGATCGCGAGTATCAGCAGGCTGGGGATGACACCGAGCTCCACGGCGTACTCGAGCCAGTCGTTGTGGGCGTTGGCCGGAAGCGCAAGCGGTGCGCCGTCCGGGAGAGCAAGGTATGCAGCGCCCTGCGGGTAGACGGCCTGGAAGTGACCGAGTCCGTATCCGGACAGGGGCCGACGCGCGATCAGCTGCG
>SLST01000275.1 GCA_007130265.1 Spirochaetales bacterium | reverse complement strand
TGCAGCAGCTGCGGCAGGAGGACGAGCTCGGGGACGGTGATGACCGAGTTGAGGAAGAGCCGTACGGAGGTCACCGCGAGCGCCGCGATCAGGAGACGCCGTGAGCCGTACCGCCGGAGAAATCGGTGTGCGACGGCAAAGACGACGAGCTCGCTCACCGTCGAAGCGGCGAGCGCGAGTCCGCGCAGGACTCCGCTCGAGCCGATTGCGTTCATGTAGATGAACAGGTAGTGATGGGTGAACGCACCGCCGGCTCCACGGACCAGGACGATCATCAGAAAGAGGAGCCAGCGTCGGTCCAGCGCCATCAGCCGAAGCCCCGCCCGCACGTCGACCCCGGACCCCATCGTCGTGACCGGGAGCCGAACCGTGGCGGCGAGCGCGAGCAGCATGAGTGCGCCGTAGACCGGGAAGACGATACCCAGTCCGGCGCGGTCGATCGCCAGTCCCACGAGCGGGGCGCTGAAGCCCCACCCGACGGCGCCCCACAGGCGGACTCTTCCGTACCGCGACCGATTCTCGCCGAGCGAATCGAGTACCGAGTTGTCGACGAGCGGCATGACGGGCGAGGAGGCAAAGGCGAACCCGAGTGCGACCGGGAGGAGCGACCAGAAGCCGACGCCCAGGGCGAAGAGTTGCGCGACGGCGATCGACGAGACGATCGTCGCCACGAGGACGCGCCGGTGTCGTCCCGTGGAGTCGGCGATTGCCGCCCAGGTCGCCGCGCCCACGACGCTTCCGGCCGGCCAGAGGGCTGCGAGGATCCCCACCTGTCCGCCGGCAAGTCCTGCGCTCTCGTAGAAGAGCGCGAGCACGGGAAGAAGCGATGCCGAGGCGGCGTAGAAGAAGAAGTAGACGGCCTTACCGGGGAGCATTCTACGCCGTTCTCGCGGCAGACGGCGCTACGCCGGTCTTCCGGTGATAGAGGCGCGAGAAGTAGAGCGCGTCGGCGTACCCCACCGACTGCGCGACCGCCGCGACGCTCAGGTCCGTCCCGCTGAGAAGCTCTCGAGCCTTGGCTATCCGCAGACGCAGCAGGTACTCCTGCGGGCTCGTTCCGGTCGCGTCGCGGAAGATTTCCGAGAGATAGCGCCGGTCGATCCCCACGTACGAAGCGACTTCCGCGATGGAGAGCTGGTGCGAGAAGTTACGGCTCAGGAACGCTATGGCCGCGGCGACGTAGGCCGCACGTGCGTTCGCCGGCCGCGGTGCCTGCTGTCGAGCGAGGAGATGGAAGAAACGGTAGCCGAGCGCCCGCAGGGCGAAGTCGCGACCGGCCGGCTCGCGCAGCGCCGCAACGCATTCGAGGATGCAGTCACGAACCTGTGAATCGCGATCGTAGGTGAACAGCGGTGAGAGGCTCGTCACTCCCACTGACGCGAGATCATGCTCAACCGCCCGCCCGTGGAACCCGATCCAGCAGTAGCGCCACGGATCCTCGCCGTCGGCTTCGTAGTCGGCGAATGCGCCCGGGAAGATGGTGAACCCGCGCCCGGCGGCAAGGCGATGGTCGGCGCCGCGCCATCGGAACAGACCGGAGCCGCCGAGCACGTAGTGCACGAGGTAATGGTCGCGGACTCCGGCCCACCGGTGGCGGGGTGCGCACTCCTGCCTGCCTGCGTGGTACACCGTCAGTTCGGCTGGAAGCGGCGCTGCGCGGGGCGGGGCCGCAGATATCCGACAATTGTCCATACGGAAGACGACACTACCCCATGGCGCGGCGGGATGCAACCGTGCATGATCTTGATCATGAAGAAGATCGCATTTATTGGCGCCGGAAGTTTCGGCTTCACCCGCAAACTCGTGAAGGACATCCTCTCCTTCCCGGCACTCGCGGATTCGACCATCGCACTGATGGATATAGACGAGGAGCGCCTCGGCTACATCACCGACGCGGTAAAGCGGATCGTCTCGGCCGGCAAGTACCCCGCGAAGGTTGTCTCCACCCAGGATCGCGCGGAGGCGCTCGAGGGGGCCGACGGGGTGATCTGCACGATCCTCTCCGGCGGCGTCGATGTCTGGAAGAACGATATCCTCATCCCCAAGAAGTACGGGATCGACATCAACGTGGGCGACACCCGGGGACCTTCGGGCGTCTTCCGCTTTCTGCGCACCGCGCCGGTGATGCTCGACATCGTCCGGGACATCGAGAAGTACTGCCCGCATGCCATCTTCCTCAACTACACGAACCCCATGGCGATGCTCTGCCGGGCAATGCAGTCGGTCTCTCCGGTGCGGATCTCCGGGCTCTGTCACAGCGTCCAGGGAACCGCCGAGATGCTTGCGAAGTGGATCGGCGCGCCGATGGACGAAGTCACCTACGTCTGTGCCGGCATCAACCACCAGGCGTTCTATCTCGAGTACCTCTGGAACGGCAAGGACGCCTACCCGCTGTTGCGCGAAGCGATGAAGAAACCCGAGATCCGAAACGCCGAGCAGGTGCGGAACGAGATGTTCCTCCATCTCGACTACTACGTCACCGAATCGAGCGGCCACAACTCGGAGTACAACGCGTGGTTCCGCAAGCGGCCGGATCTCATCGAAAAGTACTGCACGCACGGGACGAACTGGAATCCGGGGCACTACGCTTTCATCCTCGACTCGTACACGAAGCGTCAGGACTCGTGGCGCGACGAGATCACCGAGTGGATGGCGCAGGATACGATCGACCTCGAGCGCGGCCACGAGTACGCGGCCTACATCTTCAACGCGGTATTCGGCGACGGGACGATGTTCAAGTTCAACGGCAACGTTCCCAACGCCGCGCTGATCGACAACCTGCCGGCAGACTGCTGCGTCGAGGTGCCGGTGCTCGCCTCCCGCTACGGGCTCGAGCCGATCCACGTGGGCCCGCTCCCGGACCAACTCGCCGTGCTCGTCAACACGAGCGCTCGCTGCGAGGAGCTTGCGGTCGAAGGCACGATGACCGGCGACCCGCGCAAGGTCTTCCACTCGATCCTCTTCGACCCGCTGACGTCCGCAATGCTCAGCATGGAAGAGACGAAGCAGATGGTCGACGAGATGTTCGACGCGAACCGCGACTACCTGCCGCAGTTCGCGCACCGGTCGTAGGATCGGACCCGCGAGGGCGCCTCACCTCACTTCGATCCGCCGCACGACCTCCTGCTCGCCGTCGTGCAGGCGGAAGAGGTGCACACCGCGTTCGAGCGGCCAGAAAACGCTCGCCGGCAGGTCTCCGGCGAACAGGCGTCGGTTCTCCAGAGAGAGCTCGGCGGCGCCGGTTCCGGTGGCGAAGATACGCACCTGCTGCGATCCCGGCGGTGCGCTCGCGTCGTAGTAGAAGACGGCGTCCTCTACCGGGCTGACGATCCGCAGCGGCGCCTGGGTCTGGTAGTCGAGGCGGTATCCGTAGCGGTCGGCCCACAGCCGGTACTCCTGCGGGTACAGGATTGGGTTCGCAGGCCCACCGGCGTGCCAGTCGCAGGCAGGCGGCGCGGCGCCGAAGGGCACGTATTCGGTGACCACACTCGAGCAGCGGTCGGTCGCAAGCATGCCGCTCGTCGCGCAGACGCCGACCTCCTCGACCCCCTGAATCGCCGGCAAGGGAGCCGGCGTGCTGATGTCGCCGATCAGGTCGCGCAGCACACGCGCCGGGAAGGAGGCACCCGGCGCCCCGATAACCGTCTGGCCACCGAAGTTACCCATCCAGACGCCGCCGGCGAGATCCGCAGAGAAGGCGAGAGCCCAGATATTGTTGAACTGATTGGACGTTCCGGTCTTGATCGCGACCGGAAAGTCGTAGCGCAGCGCGCTGTGGAGTCCGAAGGTCATCGCGCGGTCCACGTTGCTGCTGATGATGTCGCGCACGAGGGATGCCGCCGCCGGATCCCAGTGCTCGATCGGCTCGCCGGCCCAGCCGTGGAGCCAGGAGAGCGGGGCCGATGAGCCGTCCGAGTAGAGGGTGAGGTACCCCTGGACAAGCTCGTAGAGGCTGACGTTCGCGCCGCCGAGCGCGAGGCTCACCCCGAGTTGCCCCTGCTGTTCGACGAGGCTCGCGAAGCCCAGGTCGATGAGCCGGTCCGTGAAACGAGCGACGGAGATGCGCTCGAGCGTGTGCACCGCCGGGACGTTCAGGCTCGCCGCGAGCGCCTCGCGGATCCGCAGGGGACCGTGGTACTGGTCGTTGAAGTTTGCCGGGATGTAGATCTCGTCGCTTCCGAACTCGAGCGGGATATCCGGGACGATCGTCGCCGGGGTGAGTCCGAGCTCGAACGCTTCGGCGTAGAGGAACGGCTTGAGCGTAGAGCCCGGCTGTCGGCG
>SLST01000604.1 GCA_007130265.1 Spirochaetales bacterium | reverse complement strand
CTCTCCCCCGCAACGACCGACGAGCAGATCGGAGCTATCTGCGCCTACATAGACCGACGGTACGACTGCTCGGACTTCCGCGCGATCAGCCTGCTTCGCATTCTCTACGCGTATCACGCGCGCCTCACCGCCTCGCAGCGCGAACGCATCGAAGACTGTCTTGCGTCGTTTAAGTACTGGCTCGATGAGCCGGGCGACGACAGCATGTGCTACTGGAGCGAAAACCACCAGATCCTGTTCGCCGCCTGCGAGCTCCTCGCCGGAAACTGGATGCCCGACCGCGTGTTCACAAACGACGGTCGCACGGGCCGCGAGCACGCCGCTCGCGCACGGATGCGTATCCTCACCTGGCTCGAGCTGCGCTGGCGCTACGGGTTCACGGAGTGGTACTCGAGCGTCTACTACACTGAGGACGTGGCGCCGCTCGTCAACCTGATCGACTTTGCCGGCGACCCGGAGATCGAGGAGCGCTGCGCGATCGTTCTGGACCTCCTCCTGTTCGACATCGCGTCGCAGGGTTTCCACGGCGTGCTGATCTCGAGTAGCGGGCGGCTCTACGAGCACCAGAAGAAGCGACCCGACGCCGCGTCCATCGTGCCGGTGCTCAGGGAGCTTCGCGGCGAGCCGGCTGTACAGCCCACCACGAGCATGGTTGCGAACTTCGTCTACCGCAGCCGGTACCGGATTCCCGCGGTGCTCAGCCGCATCGCGCGGTACGACGGCGAGGCGGAGCTCCTCGCGTCGCACGGGCTCGACCTTGCAGAACTACGCTCGGCCGGGCTCATCGGGCTCTCGAATCGGCAGATCATGATGCAGTGGGGGATGGAGTCCTTTACCAACCCGGAGACCCTCGCGAACACGATGAGAGCGTTCCGGCGGTTCGGCATGTTCCGCCAGGAGCCGTTTCGCGCCCTGGCGTACCTCCGGCTCACCGTCCTCAAACTGCCGGGGCTCTACCGATTGCTGAGTCGCGTCCTGCAGCCGCAATCGAACGGCGTGGTGATCGAGCGCGCAAACACGTACACGTACAAGACCCCACACCATCTTCTCGCGACCGCGCAGGCGTACAACCCGGGCAGCTTCGGGGATCAGCATCACGTCTGGCACGCAGCGCTCTCCCCGACCGCGTGTGTCTTTACCACGCATCCGGCAGCGCTTCCCGGGGAGCCACAGCCATTCGGCAACTCGCCCGGCTACTGGGTCGGATCCGGACGTCTTCCGCACAGCGTGCAGCACCGGACGGTGAACCTCACGCTCTATCATCTCCCTCGGAAGAGCGGTCCCTTGTCGGGAAGGCTGCTGCCCTTCACCCACGCCTGGCTTCCGGAGAGGGAGTTCGACGAGGTGCGGCAGATCGAATCCGGGATCGCCGCGCGGCTCGGCGACGCCTACGTTGCGCTTCTTGCCGCCGGTCCATTCGAGTATCGCCACGAACCGGCGACCGGCGCCTGCGGTCACAGCGAGGTCGTGCAGACCGGGCGCACTACGGGGTGGGTCTGCACCGTGTCGTCGCTTTCGGACGGCGAGAACTTCGACGAGTTCGTCGGGCGATTGGAGGAGAGCCGGGTTGCGCTTTCGATCGCGAGCCCGGGCGCGGCGCCCGTACTCGAATTCGAGACCGCCGGGAGAGAGTACCGGCTCGAGTTCGGCGGCGAGTTCGCAGTCGACCGAACTCCGGTCCCGGTCGACTACCCCCGATTGCGGTCGGTCTTCTGCGCGGCGGCGCGCGAGCCGGCGACGGTTGGCATTTCGTGGGAGGGGAGCACGCTCCACCTCGACTATCAGGCGATGGTGCGGCGGTTCGACTGACGCGGCGCCTTCAACCGACGCGGTACTTGACCAAACGGCTCATAGTATCAAATGATGGTGTCGGAGGCCCCATGAGCAGCGAACGCATCGACTGGTATCGGACACCGCTGGACGCCGAAACCTTGAAGAGATTCACCCAACGCAGTGATCTGCGGGCGCTGTTGCACGCCGGCAGCTTCCTGCTCATATTTGCCTTCACGACCGGTACGTCGGTCTACTTCTTCCTTCAGCAGAACTGGATTGCTATGGTGGTCGCCTGCTACGTCCACTCGACCTTCCACGGGTTCGTGAGCATGGCGGCCGCGGTTCACGAGCTGAGTCACGGCACGGCGTTCAAGACGAAGGCGCTCAACGAGTTCTTCTACAAGCTCTTCAGCTTCCTGACTTGGAACAACCCGGTTCATTTCCGGGCGAGCCACGCGCTGCACCATCAGTACACCGTGCATCGAGGCGTAGACAAGGAGGTGGTTCAGGGGCCGGTCATGGAGCGGATCAGCCTCAGGAATCTCATTTTCTGGTTCACCTTTGATATCCCGCACTTTCTCCGCTTCGTCGGGCTCAACCTCCAGCACGCCGCCGGTGACGGCGAGGCCGACTATTTCTTCTGGAATCCGCTCTTTCCCCCGGATGACCCGCGCCGGCGCGCGATGATCCGCTGGGCCCGGATCGTCGTGGGCGGGCATCTGCTGCTTCTCGCCCTCTTCATCGTGACCGAGATGTGGGTCCTCATTTATCTCATCACCTTCGGGAGCTTCTTCGCGACCGGGTTGTCAAAGCTCTGCGGGGCGCTGCAGCACACGGGGCTCAGCGAGAGCACCCCCGACTGGCGACTCGTCTGTTACACGGTCAAGTTCGGTCCGGTCATGCGTTTCCTTTACTGGAACATGAACTACCACATCGAGCATCACATGTACGCGGCGGTACCGTTCTACCGGCTGCCGCGGTTTCACGAGCAGGTGAAGCACGACTTTCCCGAGCCCCAGCCCGGCTTCCTTCGTGCCCTGGGTCACCTCTGGTCGATCAAGCGTGTCCAGAAGAACGATCCGACGTACGTCTACCGGCCGGAGCTGCCTGAGGGTGCAGCGCCGCCCCGGTGGGCATAGGACTCAGGCGCCGACAGCGGACTCGCAGGTAAACACCGCGTGGCGGCCAGGCCTCAGGGGTTTCCACACCGGGCTGTCCTGCGCAGACAAAAAAAGGCTGCCCCGAAGGGGCAGCCTTTTTCTTTCGGAATCGCCGGTTACCAGCGGTCGCGACCGCCGCCGCCGCCGCCCGAGCGATCTTCGCGGGGCTTCGACTCGTTGACCTTCAACGTGCGTCCGTCGACCTCGGTGCCGTTCATCCCCGCCTCGGCGGCGCGGGCTTCTTCCTCCGTCGACATCTCGACGAAACCGAACCCGCGTGAGCGGCCGGTGTCGCGATCGCTGATGACGTTCGCCGACACGACTGTGCCGAACTGGCCGAACTGCTCGCGAAGCTCAGACTCTTCCGTCTGATAGCTCAGATTCCCTACGTACAACTTTGTACCCATTCTCGTCTCCTCTTGATAGTCGACCGTTCGAGTTGCTTCGTCTGTATATTACTCATCATAGAGAGAGAAGAACAGGGAGGCCTTTCGCGCAGCGACATTTCTGCATATAGAATACACCAACTTCTTAGAAAAGGGAACAGGTTTGACGAGAAAAAATTCCTGCGCCAGGCGCTGCAATCTTGTTCTGTAGCACCCGCTTCGGCTACACAATTCCCCTGCCGTGCGAACGGATCGATGCGACCGAGGCTGAAGCGACGATCATGAGAGCGAGCATCACAGCGAACGCCGGCCGGTAGGTTCCGAGCAGGTCGAACACGCCGCCGGCGAAAACCGGTCCGACTGCACCGGCGAATGTGCCGACGAAAACGATCGTGCCGTAGAGCAGGCCGTGAACGGTGGTGCCGAAGAGCTCTGCGACGAACGGCGACATGGAGGTAAACGCAGCGCCGTGTGCGAACCCGTACACGACCGCGAAGACGTAGAGCATCACCGGATTGCCCGCGAACTGCAACAGAACGAACGCGAGGAACATGACCGCGTAGCAGCACAGAAGCGCGATGCGCCCGCCCAGCCGGTCGATCACCGACCCAATGACGAGCCGACCGGCGATGCTGACCCCTCCGATGACGGAGAGCACCCCGGCGGCCACCGCCCGCGCGACCCCCAGGTCGGTCGCGTACGGCACCATATGGACGATGACGATCGGCGAGCAGAAGAAGACCGACGCCTGGGCGATGCAGACGCGGAGGAACTCGGGCCGTCGCATCAAGAAACGCATCCGGGTCGGTTCGTGCGAGCCGGCTGGTGCCGCACGGCCGCCGGCCGCCCCATGCGCCGCGGCATGCTCCGCCGCCGCGCCGCGATCGGTGTCCGCGGGGTCTTCTGCGGGCCGGTCCTCGTGCTGCACGCCCTCGTCCTGCGGTGAGCGGCGCATGAAGCGCGCGGCGACAAACACAAGCGGTCCGGTCACTGCGG
>SLST01000130.1 GCA_007130265.1 Spirochaetales bacterium | reverse complement strand
CTTGCCGCTCTGGTTGGGGCCAGCGTAGGAGTGGATCTGGCCATTCTTCTCACCGACGTGGACGGGCTCTACGCGGCAGACCCGAAGAGGGGCGACGATGTGACGCTCATCAGGGAGGTGTCTCGCGTGACCGCCGAAATCGAGGCGATGGCAAGCACCGAGGGGAGCGCCTTGGGTCTCGGCGGAATGAGCTCAAAAGTCGCGGCCGCGCGCCGGTTGACGGAGGCAGGGATTCCGACGCTGATCGCCTCCGGCAACTACGCGCTCGCAGACGTCATCAACCGGCGATCGCCGGCTACCTCGTTTCTGGCCCAACCTCCGGACTCCGGACCGTAATCCTGTCCGCATCGGCGGCAGATTGTCCGGTACGTGTCCGGAGACGGGGGACGCCTCCAGCCGATCATGAGCTCGGCGAGCAGAGCATCCTCACGCTTGCATCCAGGATCGCGCTGCCACCACCACGAGTGGTACAACGGCGCCGTATACCCGCGCGAACTGAGTGAAGAGTCGATCCCGCTGAGCGCAGGAATCGGCGCGGTTGCCGACGTCTACGACGCACTCACGTCACGACGACCGTCCAAGGAGGCGTGGAGCCACGACAAGGCGGTAGCCGGAACCGCGTCCCGGATGAACCGCTGATCAGCTAAGGAACGCGGCAAGCGCGATGAAGACTCCTGCCGACCAACCGAGCATCCTTGCCGGTTCGTACTCGGCGCCGCCGGGGGCCCCCGTCAGTGAGTCGTACTTCTCCCACAGATATCCGGTTGCCGAATACTGTTCGCTGACCGTTTCGAGGTACGATCGCGCAACGCGTCTCGCCTCATCGTGATAGCCGTACCGCGCGAGCCCCAGGCACACCATCAGCTGTATCGGCGGCCAGGCGTTCGGATAGCCCCACTGGTACCGTTCGGCCTCTGCGCTCCTCGCGCACGTAGACACTCCGTGCGGCCCCTCGAGACGCGCGAGGAGACGGACCGTGCTTCTGGCTTCGCTTTCGGTAGCGATACCGTAGGCGAGCGGCCAGAACGACGCGGCGTGCGCAATTGCGGTCGGCTCATCGCGGACGACGTCGTAGTCGTTGAAGCATCCGAGTGTGGAGTCCCACAGGTAACGTCTCATACGAGCGACCCTCTCGGCGCCGCGAGCGAGCCACTGGTGTTCATCGAGATCGAGAATCCGGGAAAAGAACGCGAAGTTCCTCTCGTACTCGTACAGGTTGCTGTTGAGATCCACGGGAACATGGTCCGCACATCGCCCACGGAAACGGGGCGTGAAGTCATGCCCGCTCTCGGCTTCCGCCACGTAGTGGTAGCCTGTCTCTCGCATCGTTGCCTCGTCGGCATGGTCGAGCCCAAGCCGATCAACGAGCGTTGTCTGGTAGAACTCGGTCAGGTCGTGGTCGGTCGCCGAGTGAAGATACCGGTTCAGCCCGATCGCGATGACCCGGTGGGTCATCCAGAACCGATACTCCTCGACGAGGGGCTCGTACGCCGCCCGCAACCATCCGCGATCCTGGGTTTTTTCGTAGACGTCACGCACCATCATGGAGAGATACGGGGGCTGCGAACGGTTCAGATGGTAGACCGCGTTGCTGTTCGGAACGAAACCGAACTTGCGGACGAGGTAGAGCATGTTCTGGACGTTGGACTGCGCAAGATGGACCCGGTCGTGGCGGATGAGTCCCAGGTTCGTGAAGTGGGTGTCCCAGTAGTAGAGCTCCTGGAAACGATCGGAGGCGCACGGCGCGGTGAACTCATGCGGCAGATAGAGACGCGGATGGGCATCGTGCCCGACGGATCGAACCGTCGACTCCCACTGTCCGCGGATCGAGCGTAGAATGGGCTCAACTCGTGCCTGCAAATCGTCCATGGTGCCATTATGAAGGCTTACTCGGTCTGTGCAAGCAGTCGCTGCGCTGCCCCCACACGGCACAACCACTCGCAAGACCGAGAGGTCAGCAGACCGTCCATCCTCGCCGATACTGAGAGAGTGAGGCAGTTGCACCGATTCTCGCGTACCATGACTGTTCTCGTCGTGTCGCTCGTGCTTGCGTCCTCGTTGGAGGCACAGCGAGTTCCTCCTGTCGAGGCCACACCGACCCCGCTGCACTGGGCCGCTGAAAACGGTCTACTCGGGATCGCTTCCGGCCTCATCGCAAACGGGGCCCTGGTCAACGCCCCGGATCAGTTCGGTCGAACACCGCTGCACCTGGCGGCGAGGTCGACACCGATGATCGAACTCCTGCTTGAAGCCGGAGCCGACGTCAATGCAACGGATATCTTCGCCCGCACTCCGCTTCACGAGGCGTTGCCCTATCCGGAGAGCGTCCGGATTCTGCTCGAAGGCGGAGCCGACATTGGCGCCAGAGACGCATTCGGCCACACGCCGCTCGAGCGAACGCTCAGGTATGGAACCGGGTCGAGAAATCTCAAAGTGATCGAGCTTCTGATCGCGTCCGGCGCAGGGGCGCCTCGAAACCGTTGAGGCTGCGCGACGGCGGCCGAGGGTCCAGGATTGTACCGGCGCTCGGACTTGAACCGAGACGGTGTTGCCACCACCAGATTTTGAGTCTGGCGCGTCTACCAATTTCGCCACGCCGGCATTGAGGGGATTCGACCCCGGTAAAGCTATGCCCGACAGGTGCACGTGTCAATGCCTCATCCTGCCGCGACCACAGAGTCGGCCGTACGGTCCTATATCGCAAACCAGCGCGTACGTCCCCAGATATCGTGGCGAAAATGCATCACCGGCGGCCACAGCGGTCGAGAAACACTCGCCTCCCATCGGTGCAGCCGACGAAGCAGGTCGTCGACGATATCGGGGTGTTGATCGGCCCGGTCGACGCGCTCGTATGGATCCGTGCTGAGGTGGTAGAGCTCATGACGAGTCGAGCCCGAAGGGACATCGGGCGCATCATCGGTCGTGACGATCAGCTTCCAGTCGCCCACTCGAGCGGCCCTGTTGTACCAGCTGCGCCAGAACAAGCCGTGGTGCGGCCGTTCACTCAGATCACCGGTGGCCCACCGAACGAGGTCGACACCGTCAAGCGCAAGACTCTCAGGCCGCGTCGGGCGTTCGGTTCCAGAGGCATCCTCGATCGCCGTGGCGCGGTCGACTGTCGCAAAGACGTCGAGTAGTGAGACCGGTTCGCTGACGATCGAACCAGCGGGAATTGCCGGAGGGTACCGGATCATCAGCGGAACGGCCAGACCGCCCTCGTAGTTGGTGAACTTGCCGCCGGCAAGCGGGCCATTGTCGGTAACTCCGAGGTACGAGGTACCGCCGTTGTCGCTCGTGAAGATGAGTATGGTCTCGTCGAGTATCCCGGACGCCTCGAGCGCCGAGATCACCGTGCCGACTGCGTCATCGAGCGTCGCGACCATCGCTGCATAGGTTCGACGGACCGGATCGGCGATGTGGGCGAGCGGCTCATAGTACTCCCGAGGCGCCTGCAGCGGAGTGTGCGGCGCGCTGAACGGCAGATAGAGGAAGAACGGCTCGTCGGCATGCTCGGCGATGTACTCGGCCGCGAGCTCGGCGAACCGGAAGGTGAGGTACTCGTCTTCATCGACAACCGTGTCGTTGTGGACGACCGCGGCGGCGCCGGAGCGTCCCGTCGACCACATGTGCCGGTCCGAGAAGTCGTCGATAGGCGTGTCGACGATGCCTGGAGTACCCGCCGGCGAGTAGAGCGAGAACGCCTCGTAGAAACCATAGTGCTCGTCGAAGCCGCGGTTGAGCGGGCTGAACTCCTCGTCGTAGCCGAGGTGCCACTTACCGTAGACCGCCGTGCGATAGCCCCGCGCCTGCAGCAGATCCGCGAGCGTGACTTCGGTCGCAGGAAGACCTTGCCGGCGCACGTCCTCCGACCTCGGGATCGCGGCCGGAACCACAGGGACCATGGAGCCCGTATTCACCACATACCGAAAAGCAAGGTACTCGAGACGATTCCGCGGATACCGCTGGTGAGGTTGGAGCTCGAAGCCGAAACGCTGCTGGTACCGCCCGGTCAGAATCGCGGCGCGAGACGGAGCGCAGATTGCGGTTGTTGCCGTCGCCTGCAGGAAGGTAGCGCCGTCGAGCCCGATCCGGTCAATCTCGGGAGTCGGAACCGGAGACGCGTCGAACTGCGCGCCGTAGTGGGACACATCGACGAGCGCGAGATCATCGGCGACAATCAGAACAACGCGCGGAGCCGGGTGCGCCTGACGCGACACGCCACGAAGCGTGAACTCCCGCTCGGCCGCAAGGTACTCTCGCCGGGAGTCCTTTGCCTCGTGGCTCACAGCCAGTTCCCACCTCCGGTCCGCGAGGGGCCACAGCAGGTACGCGAGCAGCAGCATGGCGGGCATCAGTATTGCCCGGAGCCACAGGCGACTTCTCCCACGGGAGCGAAATGGCGTCATGGCGCCCATCATGTCACAGGCCGCTCTTCCTGTCATCGACCGGTCTTGGGTCACCTTGCACCGCATGACCCGACCGTGTATGCTCGGAAGCAAAGAGGCATGACCATGTTCACGATTCGAACCATGAACAAGATTTCGGAGAAGGGTCTCGCGCAGCTGTCGGCCGACCGCTACAAGGTTGGCGACGATCTGGAGCGGCCGGATGCTCTGCTCGTACGCAGCGCCGACCTGCACGGCGAGTCGTTCGCGGACGACCTGAAAGCAATCGCCCGCGCCGGGGCGGGAGTCAACAACATTCCGATCGACAGGTGCAGCGAGGCCGGCATCGTCGTGTTCAACACACCGGGTGCGAACGCCAACAGCGTGAAGGAGTTGGTGGTCGCGGGGTTGTTGCTTGCCGCGCGCGGTATCCACGAGGGCATCGGCTGGGCCCAGGAGCACGCGACGGATCCGGATCTGGGCAAGCTGGTGGAGAAGGAGAAGAAACGGTTCGCCGGAACCGAGATCATGGGCAAGACCCTGGGGGTCGTGGGACTCGGAGCTATCGGCGTCATGGTCTCCAATGCGGCGACGGCGCTGGGCATGCGGGTCGTAGGATATGATCCGTATATCTCGGTCGTCTCTGCGTGGGGCCTCTCACGCGCCGTTGAGCGGGCGCAGTCACTCGATGAGTTGCTCGGTCAGTCGGACTATCTCACCCTGCACGTGCCGCTGAATGACGGCACGAAAGGGATGATAGGCGCCTCGCAGCTGTCAACGATCAAAGCGGGCGCGCGGATCCTGAACTTCGCGCGAAACGGACTCGTCGACGAAGAGGCGCTTATCGGCGCACTCGACTCCGGGCACGTTGCCCGCTATGTCACCGATTTCCCCTCGGGACCTGTCGCTGCCCACCCGAGCACCCTGCCGGTTCCCCATCTTGGTGCGTCTACCGAAGAGGCCGAGGAGAACTGCGCCGTGATGGCCGCAACGCAGGTCGGTGACTATCTGGAGAACGGTACCATCACGAACTCGGTGAACTTCCCCGACTGCAGACTCGACCCCTCGGAGCACCAGCGTGTCCTGATCGCGAACCGGAACATCCCGAACATGGTGGGCCAGGCGACGACAATCCTGGCGAACCACTCGATCAACATACTCAACCTGCTGAACCGTCATCGGGGAGAGCTCGCCTACAACATCATCGACATTGACGGCAATCTCACCTCGGATGCGGTCGAGCAGCTGAGGGCGATCGACGGTGTCATCTTCGTCCGGACGATACAGCCGACGCTTGGTTCGTGAGGGTATCTTGATCGACATGAACGCCAGCAACCGGACGCCGATCAGGGCGGCAGAACGAACGGTGTTACTCGCCATCCTGTCGGTCGTCGGCATGCTCACGCCTGCCTGTGGAGCACCGTCACGCGATCTGCCTGATGGACTCTACGCGGAGATAGTCACCAGTCGCGGTGATATTCTCATCCGCCTTCATCCTGAACGGGCACCTCTCACGGTCATGAACTTCGTGGGCCTTGCCGAGGGAGCAATCGACAACGATCATGCTCAGGGACGACCGTTCTACGACGGACTGACCTTCCATCGCGTGGAGCCCGGATTCGTGATCCAGGGTGGCGATCCGCGCGGCGACGGAACGGGCGGCCCCGGCTACCGTTTCCCCACGGAGACTCATCCCGAGCTCCTTCATGATCGGCCCGGCGTGGTGGCGATGGCCAACTCGGGTCCCGACACGAACGGGAGTCAGTTCTACATCACGATGGGACCCACACCGCACCTCGACGGAGGCTACAACGTCTTTGGAGAGGTACTCGAAGGTATGGACGTCGTCACCCGGATCGAACCGGGCGACCGAATGCGGGAGGTCAGGATCCTCAGATCCGGCCACGCAGCCGTCGGCTACGCGGCCTCGACCGAGCGTTTTCGGGAGCTCCTCGGACAGATCGAGGAGGCACGGGCCGAGGCACACCGCATCGCACGGGAGGAATCCCTCCGTGACCTCCGCGACCGATATCCCACGATGCAGGAGGACGACACGGGGCTTCTCCTCGCACGAGTCCGGGAGGGTAGCGGCGAGCCGCCTCAACGGGGGCAGGAGATCGAACTGCATATCGTCTGGTCGCTTCCTGACGGTACACAACTCGACAGCACGAGGGATCGCGACACGCCGCACGAGTTTGTGTACCTGCGCGATCGTCTCATACCCGGACTCGAGACGGCTGTCGGCACGATGAGAGTGGGTGAACGCACGGTGGTCGTCATCCCTCCGGAGGTGTGGAGCTCGGGACGCCCGCCGATGGTTCCGGCGGACAGCTACGTCGTCTTCGACATCGAACGGCTGCGGTAGCCTCCTGCTCAAGCTCCCGGTACCCTGCTCGCACGTCCTCGAGATACTGACTGAGCTCGCGTGACGAGTCCTTGAGCATAGATACCGACGGCGCGTCCTGGTCTCTCGAGAGGCTTCGCATTCTCGCAACATCGATCTCCATCTGCTTGAGCTGGTTCAGGCTCGAGGAAAGGCGAAGGCGCAGCATTTCCTGCTCGTTCCTGAGCTCGGCATACGAGCTCTGCTGCTGACGAACCTCGGCGATAGAGTTATCGTACTCGGCGATGAGTTTCGCGCTTGAGGCCTCCTCGCGTCGCCTCTGCAACGCCGCCAGATCACGCTGCAAGCTTGCGACCGGAATGCCCCGGATGATCTCGTCGATCTCCCGACTCGTCTCGTCGAGCCGTCTGATCTGATCAACGTAGTCGGAGAGTACCGGCTCGAAATCAGCGCCGAGTGGTGAGCCGCTCGGCATGGCGTCGATCGCCGCGCGCAAGCGTCGGCGAATCGCTTCAGCCTCGGCGCTTGGACCGTCCGTCGCGGCCCGGGTGGTCGCACGGGACTCACCGTGTGCTGAAGCAGCGGCGGTAAGCCCGCCGATACGCGCTCCGAGGTCCTGCAGCCGTTTCCGCAATCGACGTTCACGCGCCCGAAACACGGGGAAGTGGGTCAGAAGCCCGATCCCCATGAAGGCCAAGGGGAAGAACGACCACATGAAACCCGGCGACGTGATGAGATTGAGCGAGACGAGGAACCCGCAGGTCGCGAGATTCGAGACGAGATGCTCCCTCCAGGAGCGACGGTTCTTCGAGTACTTGCGATAGAGTCGGAGTTGTTCTTGCGTGAGCCCCTCCGACTGGTCGAGCTCTCGGCTCTCACGCACCCGTTCACTGACCGCCGCGAAGTGGCTTGCCAATCCGATCCCCCATGCAAGCAGCGGGATCAGAAACCAGGGAAACCCGCCTCCGGCGACCGTCAGCCACAGGACGAACAGACCGACGTTCACGCCCAGATATGAGACCAAGTGGGCGCGGAATCCGGCTTTCTCCTTCGCTGCCTCACCGGCGGAACGATCCTTGTAGTCCACGACAATCGAACGGTGTTCAGAACTGGACGCCGGCCCCCGGAGCGCCCCTTCCAGGCGGCCGCGCGGCCGACGATCCGGCCGCCCGTTCGATCGGACACGGGTGAGGAATCCCCTATCCGCAAGTGTCTGGAGTCCCCGTTCGATCACCGGATCGCGGCCCGGAAGGCGCTCGCGAATCTCATCGACCGAGATCCGTCGCCCGGCCCGCTTGATCTCCTGCAGGACGAGCGACTTCAGCTGGTTGAAATCGGCGTACTCTGGCGTTGCGAGATTCTCGGCGAGAACCCTTCCCGGAGATTTCGGACGCCGCTGCGGGGGACGAACAACGCCGTCAGGCTCGTCAAGCTCATCGCCGGGCAGACGAATCTCGGCCTGATGAGACACGGAGATCTCGCACGCATCAATCTCACGGGCAACACCTCTCAGCCGCACCATCCCAAGGTGCGTCATTGGAAACGGAACCTTGTGCGCGACGAGGTGGTGCACATCCTGGGAGATGCAGACACGCCCCGGTTGCGCGAGGCTCTGAAGACGGGTCGCCACGGTCACCCCGTCACCGATCGCGTCGTCCGCGAGGAAGTGTATGTCGCCCAGGTGAACGCCGATCCGCAGGCGAAGGGGCAGGTCGGGAGCGGCTTCGTTGTGCACCCCGACCGCCTCCTGGATCTCCACGGCACACTTCACGGCGGCCACAACGCTGGGAAACTCACAGAGCAATGCGCCGCCCATCGTCTTGATAACCCTGCCGAGGTACACATCAACGGTCTCGCGTACGAGCTTGTTCTGCGTCACGAGGAGGTCGAGCGTGGCTGCCTCGTCACGCTCGAGCATTCGAGTGAATCCCACTATATCAGTACACATCACCGCGGCCAGGCGATGACCGGTCTGCTCCATTGCTGCTCACAATAGGTCCGCTCGGCTCCCGCGTCAAGACGCGCGGCGCAGCCGGCCGTGATCTCGACGCGCAATCCCTACAGGTACGGTGCGGCGAGTCGGACGATACCGTCGCGCAGCTTGACCGGCAGCGATCGGCCGTTGACCTCGGCAAGCGTGAGGCGATGGGCATTGGCGATCCGCCGCTCGATCTCGGTGCTCAGCCGCCGGGCAAGGGTGATGCCGTAGCACTCGATGCCGAGCTCGAAATTGAGACGCAGGCTGCGCGGATCCCAGTTCGACGAGCCGATCAGACTCAGCTCTCCATCCACCACCATGAGCTTGCTGTGGTCGAAGGGCGACTCGGTCATCCAGACCCGGCATCCCCACTCCAATACCTGCCACATCTGGGCCATCGCCGCCCACGCTACCATCTTGAGGTTGTTCTGCTGCGGCAGCACGATGTCGACCACGACTCCCCGCAGCGCGCAGGTATTCAGTGCGGCGATCAGGGCACGGTCGGGCAGAAAGTACGGAGTGACTATCCGGACCGACCGGCGAGCGACGGCGAGCGCTCCCTGGAATGCCATGCTCATCTTGTCGAGGTCCTGGTCGGGCCCGTCCGGCAGTACGCGCGCATACACCTCACCGGTGCCGGGTTCCGGTCGAGGAAACCATTGATCCCCGGCGAGAAGCTCTCCGGTCGTGAAGTGCCAGTCTTCGACGAAAACCGCCTGGAGCTGCTGAACGACGGGCCCGAGCAGGCGGAAATGAGTATCGCGCGTGGGATGCGCCGGTTGGTCTCCTAGGACGTGACAGGCGCGGACATTCATCCCACCGGCGAAAGCCGTCCGACCATCGACCACGAGGATCTTCCGGTGGTTCCGGAGATTGAGATACGGAGTTCGCCACGTGAGGAGACCGGACATGAACAGCGCGGTCCGCACGCCGCACTGAGCCAGACGGCTGGTGATCGGTGGCATCGAGTATCGGGAACCGACCGCGTCGACGAGCACACACACCTCCACGCCCCTGCGAACGGCTCGCACCAGCGCGTCGAGAAACCGTTCCCCGGCCGCATCGTTGTCGAATATGTAGACGCACATGCTGATCGAGCGCTCTGCCCGGTCTATGGCGTCGATCATCGCGGGATAGGCCTGGTCGCCGTCGAAGAGCGGCTCGACCGAGTTGCCTCTCAGCAGTTGCAGTCGAGTGAGCGACCTGGCAAGCTGCGCCATTTCGGCAAGGTGTCTCGTATCAGGCGGCAGCTCGGACGCGAGTCCTGCCGGCGTGCAGGAGAACGGCTCGAGGTCTCTGAGGAGCGCGCGTTCGTGTCCCCGCTGCCCCGACACCCGCCTGCGCACCCGGTTGATCCCGAGGAGAACATAGAGAAGCGTTCCCACGAAGGGCGCGAGCCAGATCAGTCCGACCCATGCGACCGATGCACGCGAATCGCGTTTGTACAGAATCGCGTGCCCGGTCGCAACCGTTGAGATTGCGAAACCGGCCGCCGCGGTCATCAGCGGCCAGAACGTTTCAATGAAGATCGACAGCGAGTTCATGCCTTGATCACTATACCCGATGGGGTGCCGTTGCGCAGCGGTATAGGGCGCGCAAGCCGGCGATTACAGACTCGGGAGCTCTTCAACCAGGAGCGTGAGACGATAGGCGGTGCCGGGCCAGTCCGGCTGGACGAGCTCAGCCCGTATCTGATTCGCAAGCAGGTCAACGATACCGAGTCCGAGCCCGGAGGCCTCCGGTTCGGTGTGGCCCGACGATCCTGATCCGTTATCGGCGATCAGGAGCGTAAACCGGTCGGTACCCTTGCGCAACTCAACGGTTATCACCCCTTCTTCCGATTCGGGGAAGGCGTGTTTCATGGAGTTGGTAATGAGCTCGTTTACGATCAGCCCGATCGGGATCGCGACATCGATCGAGACAACAGCATGGTCGAGCGTGATCCGGGGATCACCCATGGCGACCGTGCGCGGAAGCGACGAGAGCACGCTCTCCACGAGCTGGCGAAGGTAGACCGCAAGATCGACCTCCCCGTACTGCGATCGCGCCGCAAGCTGTTCGTAGACGAGCGAGATAGCGGCAATCCGCGAATGAACCTCGTGCAGGAGACCAGACTCCACGCCATCGACATCCGGCGTCGCGAGGGACACGAGACTCGAGATGAGCGAGAGCGAATTTCTGATACGGTGCTGCAGCTCACGGTAAAGCGTTCCCTGGCTGCGAAGCGCGTTCTGCAGCTGGTCCTCCGCTTCGCGGCGGGCAGCGATCTCGGCGCGGAGATACCCAACCGTCTCGCCAAGGAGGGTCGTATTCTCGATCCAGAGCACCACCGAGACGGCACCGTCGGTATCCTCGATGCGTCGACATGTGACGCGGTAGTGTGGGAGGATGAGTGTTCCGTCGGAAAGGGCCAGCAAGCCCCGATGGACGCTCCCGTTGAAGACGACCGGAGCTCCGGTGGTCAAGAGCTGTTTCATCCGCAGCTGGTAGCGGGATCGTCCGAACTCGGGCAGTACAGCAGCGAGGTCAACGCCGAGCACCTGTTCCGCCGGGGTTCCGCTCCAGCTCGCAAGGGTGTCGTTCCAGAGGCGGATGATCATCGCGGTGTCGAGGACGACGATCCCGACGGGCGACGCGGCGAGCAGCGCCGACTGGAAGCCCTCACGGGTGTCGTAGCCGACTGCCGATCCGTCCATCATCGGCCTGCTCTCCCGCTCGAGGCGCGTCGGACAACCACCTGAGCTGAAGCCGGTAGCGTTCCGCCGCAGAGGATCTCTCCGCGGAGAAGGTAGGTCCGGGCGTCACACGCCGCAGCAAGCTCCTCCGCGGTCATCAGGACAGGAATCTCGAAACGGTACGTTTCGGACAGCGTCCGGCCGGCCTCGGCGAGAACGGCGTTGAGCACGATGTTCGCGAGCTCCAGAGCGGTGTCCGTCAGCAGGGAAAGCACCTCCGCATCGTCGGGCCCACTCCCGTCGGCCTCACCACCGAGCAGCGATACCACGAGTGCGCGAGCAGAGGTGTGGCTGAGAGCCAGGGCCGCGAGTCCGGGCGCCACGCCTTCGAATCGCATACCGACGACGATCGACTCCGGCGGGCATTCGATCTGGTGAGCCGGACCAACATGCGGCTCGAGGAGGGAGACGGGACCGGGAAACATCTCCCGGAAGATCGCCTGAGCCTGGCGCCACCCGCTGCGCAGCGCTTCGAGCAGCGGCGCATCGGTCGCCATTGATTCGCTGGCAAGCTTACTGGTCATCGGTCGCCACCGGAATCGAGTCGAGCGTCGTCGAGATCACATCCGCCCTCGCGGGCTTACGCAGGAAGGCGTGGATAGGGTAGCGCCGGCACGCACACCGGGTTGATTCCTGTGCATCGGCTGTGAGCACGACGACCGGCAAGCGGTATCCCCGGTGCTGCAGTTCGCGGAGAAACTCGAGACCGCTCATCTCAGGCATGAGGAGATCGACGAAGACGGCGTCCGGCTGATCGTGTTCGAGATACGCGAGCGCCTGCCGCCCGCCGACTACCTCGCTCACGTCCCAACCGGAGGCTTTTATCAGCCGCGCAAGGATCATCTGAGCCACCCGTGAGTCGTCTATGATGAGTGCGCGTCGGCGTCGGGGTTCTTCCATCACCATCGCCATACTACTCCTGCGCACCGCTGCCCACTATCAGCAGAGCTCGACACGATCTGTAGGAGTTTTGCCTACAGGAGTTCCGGCAGCGTACCGGCAGATACTGCAGGAGTCTGTCCGAATGGGTATGATGAGCGGGGAGGAACCATGACCACGAGAGACCGCATGCTGCTTCTTGCAGACGAAGGAAAGCCCGCAGACGACTACGTGCCGGCGGCCTTCTTCCTTCACTTTCGCGAGGACTGCCACGCAGGCGACGCCGCGGTGCAGAAGCACCTTGAGTACTACCGCACCACAGGAAACGACCTGATGAAGATCCAGTACGAGCACAGGTACCCGATGCTCGAGGAGATTCGGCGGCCGGAGGACTGGAGGAAGATGCCGTGTTACGACGAGAGCTTCTATGCCGACCAGCTCGACGTCGTAGAGGGCGTCGTCCGGGAGCTGAAGAAGGAGACGGTCATAATCGTCACGCTCTACTCTCCCTTCATGTTCGCCGGGCACGTTGTGGGCAAGGAGAGGCTCCTGCAGCACTTCGCCGGGAATCCGGAGGCCGTTCGAGGGGGGCTCGACATCATCGTTGCGAGCATGCAGCACCTGGTTCAGGGCTGTATCGACCGGGGGGTCGACGGGTTCTACGCGTCAACGCAGGGCGGCGAAATCGGTCGGCTTCCGGCCGACGTCTTCGACTCCTACGTCAGGCCGACCGACCTCGCGGTCTGGGACTTTTTTCAGGACCGCACACCGTTCAACGTCCTGCACGTCTGCGACTACGCAGCGCCGTACGCCGACTTCAGCCGCTACACCGAGTATCCGGGACACATCGTGAGCGCGCCGAACGAGGTGGGCGGCCGCACGATTTCCGGAAAGGAGATCTCCGAGCTCTTCGCCCGGCCCTTCCTCGGAGGGATGGAGCGGCTTGGAGTCATCTCGAACGGTCCGGTCGAATCGATCCGGCGTGAGGCCGAGGAAGCGATCGAGTCGGGACCGGAAGCGATGATCCTCGGCGCGGACTGCACCCTCGCCGCGGCTACCGACTGGGTGAACATCCGCGCCGCGACGGAGGTGGCGCACAATCACCGCCGGAGGTAGCCGCGACCCGATCACCGCCGCTCTGGTATACTGCCGCCATGGCAAAGAGGCCCCGGACACGCTTCGTATGCAGCGCATGTGATCACGAGGAGACGAAGTGGCTCGGTCGCTGCCCGGCCTGCGGCGAGTGGAACACGATGACCGAGCGGACGAGTCCGGCAGTCGCGGGAGATGCCGGACCTCGGTCCGCGGCAGCCGAGCGTCGGGCCGGAAGAACTGCCTCGCCGCTCCCCATCCACTCGATCGAGGCGGACGAAACGCAGAGGAACTCGACCGGGATGACCGAGCTCGACCGCGTGCTCGGCGGGGGCATCGTGGCCGGCGCGAGTGTGCTCGTAGGGGGCGAGCCCGGGATCGGCAAGTCGACGCTGATGCTCCAGATGGCGGCTCAGATGAGATCCCGGTCGGTGCTCTATGTGACCGGAGAGGAGTCGGCTCGGCAGATCCGACTCCGCGCCGACCGCCTCGGCGTCTCGAACCCGAAGCTCGCGATCCTCGCCGAGAATCAGCTCGAACGGATCACGAGACTCATCACACCGGGAACCGTCGGCGACCCGGCTCCATACCAGGTCGTCATAGTCGACTCGATCCAGACGATCGCCTCACCGGAGGCCGGCACGGTCCCCGGAACGCCCAATCAGATCAAGTACACGACCTTCGAGATCGCAGACACCGCACGCGAGCATGGTGTGGCGGTTTTCTTCGTCGCACACGTGACGAAGGAGGGCAGCATAGCAGGACCCAGAACGATCGAGCACATGGTCGACACGGTACTGTACTTCGAACAGAGCGACGACGAAACGCGCTACCTGCGCGCCTCGAAGAACCGCTTCGGATCGACCGACGAGATCGGACTCTTCACGATGCAGCCGCGTGGTCTCGTGCAGATCACCGATCCAAACAGCGTTTTTCTGGTTCGGCGCTCCGGATCGCTCCCGGCCGGCGTCGTCGTCGCCCCGGTCATCGAAGGGTCGCGCGTCCTGCTCGTCGAGGTGCAGGCGCTCACGGTGCCTGCGAAGGGCGGCATCAGCAGGGTCTTCAGCGACAAGCTCGACTCGAGACGCGTCAACCGGATGGCGGCGGTCCTCGAGAAACACCTGGGGCTTCAGTTCAGCGACCACGACATGTACGTCAACGTCGCAGGAGGCATGCGTATCCGCGACGTCGGGGTGGAGCTCGCACTCGCCGTTGCGCTCTACTCTGCACGAACGGACCGTTCGTTCCCGTCCGCAACGGCGGTCGCCGGCGAGGTGAGTCTTGCCGGGGAGATTCGGCCGGTCGCCCAGATGGCGCGACGCGCCCGCACCGCCTCAGAGATGGGTTTTGCGCGCTGCCTCGGCCCGGGGAGCGTACGGCAGGGCGAGAGCGGCACACCGGTGAACTGGGACGGCGTCGCCTCACTCGAGGATGCGGTCAAGAAGATATTCGGCGCGCAGAACGGACGGTCGACGGGATGAGCGGTCTGCTTCTCGTGCTCCTGGTCACGTTCGGCAGTCTGCTTCTCGGGCTGTTGGCGCGCGCGCTCGCCTTCCGGCTCAGTCGACCTCTCGCGCGGGTGTTGCCGTGGGTGTCGCGACTCTTGAAGCTGGTCGCGATATTCGTCCTCAACCCTCTGCCGATCGCTAACTCGTTCTGGCGCCTTTCGCTGGTCGCAGGTCCGCTACTTGCGTTTCCTCTTCTCGGTGTCTTCTCCATTGCGGTTGGGGGAGCGACCGCGATCGGATTCAACCGGATCTTCAGAATCCCGCCCAAGCGTGCGGCTTCCGTCTTCACCGCCGGCGCGTTCACGAACATCCTGAGTCTTGGAGGGCTCACGGTCTTCGCGTTTTTCGGGCATGACGCCTATGCGTTGGTGCCTCTGTTCAACACGTTCATCGCGTTCTCCTACTACGCGATCGGCTTTCCGCTCTCACACAGGCTGAGCATGGACGACCCGGCCGAGTTCTCGTTCTCAGCGCGGCTTATCGTCGAACGCCCCTATCTCCTGAGTCCGGTCATCGCGATGGGAATCGGCCTGCTGCTGAACCTTCTGGACGTTCCGCACCCGCTCGCGATGGACACGGTATCGGCGATACTCATTCCGTCTGCAGCGGGGCTCATCGGGTTCTCGATCGGTCTGACCTTGTTCTGGGGCCGGATACGGAATTACCTGAAGGAGGTCGCGCTGGTGGCGGCCATCAAGTTTCTCG
>SLST01000188.1 GCA_007130265.1 Spirochaetales bacterium | reverse complement strand
GGGTACCGCGAGAGCGCTACGACCGCCGCGACGATCACGGTCCGCTGAGGCGGCGCGACGGGCGCTGCCTACGGCGCGAGGCGCTACGCCCCGCGCCTACTCAGGCACGCAGAAGACGGCGCACGAGGGCGCCTGGGCCTGCACGCTCTTGCCGCTCCAGGTCCCGTTCCCGCTCTTCGGATCGATCCGGAAGGAAGCGACCTGATCGCTCTGCTGGTTCGCAACCAGGCACCACGAGCCCGACGGATCGATCTGGAAGTGACGCGGCGTACGGCCGATCACGTCGAAGTAGCCGGTGCGATCGAGCTTTCCGTTCGAGCCGTCGCGTCTGAAGACGGCGATCGTGTCGTGCCCGCGATTTGACGCGTAGACGAAATCGCCGTTGGGGTGAACCTGAACCTCCGCGGCCCAGCTCTCACCGTCGAAACCGTCCGGAAGCATCGAGACGACCTGGATCTCCGAGAGGCTCCCGTCTTCGGGCGTACACGCGTAGGCCACGACGGTGCTCGCGAGCTCGGTGACGAGATAGGCGAACCGGCCGTCGGGCGAGAAGTCGAGGTGTCGCGGCCCCGACCCGGGTTTCGATTCGGCTGCGACTTCGCCCTCGACCCGGCCGGCTGCGAGAGATTCGGTCGAATAGCGCATCACCTTGTCGGTGCCGAGGTCGCACACGTAGAGAAACCGACGATCAGGCGAGAAGGTCGTCGCGTGCGGGTGCGGTTCGCCCTGCCGGCTCTCCATGACGCTCGAGCCTTCGTGCCGGCCGCACGCAACCTGCTCGCCGAGCTCGCCGTCCTCGTTCAGTCGAATCGCGACGAAGCTCTCGCCCCCATAGTTGGCGGCCGTCAGAAGCCTCGCCTGCGCATCGACGTCAATGTGACATGGTCCGGCGCCGCAGCTTTCGACCGTCCCCATGGGAACGAGACTGCCCTTGCCCACCCGGTACGCGGCGATCTTCCCCGATTCGCCGTTGCCGTACCCGGACTCCACGGTCGCATAGACAACGGAGAACTGCCGCACGTAGGCAAGAAACGAAGCGTTCTCGGGTGTTTCCACCGACGCGACGACCTCGATGGAGCCGTCGTCCTCGTCGAGGCGCGCAAGCGATAGTTCAGCGCTGTACCCACCCATCAAGAAGTCCATATCTTCCTCCTATTCGGTCCCGTCTTTCCGCCCGAGGCTGTCGAGTCTCGCCTGAGCACCGCCGGGAATCTGCACGCGCGTCGCGGCGAGATTCTCCTCGAGGTGTTCTCGACTCGACGCCTTCGGGATCGTGACGACGCCGGGCTGGTTGATGACCCACGCGATCGCGAGCTGGGCCGGCGTGCATCCCACCTCGGCCGCGATGTCGAGCACCGCGGGAGAGGTAGCCTGATCGGCGAGAAGCCGACGCTCAACCGGACGGTACGCGACGATCGTCACCCCGTGCTCGGCACAAATGTCTCGCATGTGCGAGTCCACCTGGCCGTGGTGGAGCAGATTGTAGCGCACCTGGTTCGCTACGATGGGATGGCGGCTGAGGCGCACCGCCGTGAGCAGCTGGTCCGCTGAGAAATTGCTCACGGCGATCGCGCGGGTCAGCCCGGCGTCGACTGCGTCGTCGAGCCCGGCGATGTACTCGTCCATTGGTATCGAGTCCCAGGGCGCGTGAACGTAGAGCAGGTCGAGCACGTCGATACGCAGCTTGCGAAGGCTCTCTTCCGCAGCATGAGGCACTGCATGACGCAGGCTGTGGCTTCGCCAGACCTTCGTCGCGATGAAGAGCTCCTCCCGATCGAGTCCCGAGATAGCCTCCCCCACGATCTCCTCGGTGTGTCCCGCGCCGTAGAGCTGCGCGGTGTCGATGTGATTCTGTCCAAGCTCGACCGCCGCCCGAATCGCTTCGATCTCGCGGTCGTCGTCACGGTAGTCGGCGAAGATCTCGCCGTCGGGAAGACGATCTCCGCCCATCCCCCACGTCCCGATCCCGATGGGATGGACGGTTCGGCCCCCAATACGCCAGACACGCATGGCCTACGCCGCCGACCCGGGAACGAGCACGGTCACGCCCCACTCGGAGGGCGGTATCACGATGAGCCGATCGCGCATCGTCATGCTTCGCCGCGTGAGGAGGTCGATCACCCCTCCCTGCAGCGCCGCGGCGAGCTTCGGGTCGCTCACCTCGATCGTGAGCGCGCGGCGCGGCCCCTCTGCGATGACGTACACCACCGGCGTCTTACCGGCGTACCCGATACGAAGGTGCGCGAGCGGCGCATCGCTGTACGCCTCCACGATCCGCGCGGCACGGTCGACTCCGGCGCTCTCGACGATTGCGGATACGAAGCGCTCATACTCACCGGCTGCCGCTGCGAACGAGCCTTCCGTCTCGCGCGAGCCGGCGTAGTACGCCTCTGCGCAGTAGAGGCCCAAGGCGATCACTCTGCCCTTCCCGTACGCGATCTCCTGCGAAAGCGATCCGTTCTCGTACGGCGTCGCCCATTGGGTCGCCGGCAGAAAGCGTGTCTCGCCGCCCACGGCGATCGGTACGACGTCGGCAGGCAGGGGCCTGCGTCCCACCTCCGTGATCCCGAACCTCGTCGCGAGAAAGCGCTCATGCGGGTACCGGTAGACGCCGTTCGCGCCAAAGGCGCCCGCTTCGCTCTCGACGACGAGGGTTCCGCCGGCATCAACGAATGCGGCGAGCGCGTCTGAAGCGGGGTCGTCCACGACGAGACCGCGCGGCATGAAGAGCACCTTGAGCCCCCTGAGCGCTTCGAGGTGATCCTCCTCGACGATCGTGTACGGAAAGCTCGATCGGATGCAGACCCGGGCCACTCCCTGGAGCGCCCGCATGGGCCTTGACGCATCGCCGTCCTCGCACCAGCTGTGGAAATAGCCGCGGGGGCTGAACCAGATGCCGATCTGCGCCCCCGGCAGACGATAGGCCGACAGTATTGGGTCGTAGCCGGTAAGCACCGCTCCGGTGCGGGCAAGCGCCTCGGTGCGCTCCTCGGCCCGACCGTCGGCGCCGATGATGCCGAAGCCGCCGGACTCCCGTCCGAAGATCTCGTCGCGCCAGCACCAGAAGAGCACGGTATCCGCTCCCGCGGCGAGCCCGCTCCAGATCCACCGCTGCTGCACCGCGGCGCTCACGGCGTGCTGTGGGTTGAACCCGTCGGCCGATCGACCGCCCTGGAGCTCACTGAGCCAGAGCGCCTTGCCGTTCGCCTCTGCGGCCGCGCGCACGAAGTCGATCCGCGCCATGAAATCGGCGTGATCGATATTCTCCCAGACCGGGAAGCTCGAGGTGCCTACCCCGTCGATCTCTTCGGCAAATCCCCAGTCGTTGCCCCGGTGCAGCGCAGTCGACGGGTTCTCCCCACCGTACGCGTCGCTCCCGTAGAGCACCGTCGGCTTGCCCCCGTGGACGGTCACCGGTTTGCCGGGATTGGCAGCCTTCACGATGCGGTACCGCTCCTTCGCGTGCTCGACGCTTCGGTGCATCAGAAACTCTTCGAAGGCCATCATCTCGGTGTAGACACGGCCCGGGCGTTTGCCGGGAACGACCTCGTCCCAGGCACCGTAGCGCCGTTCCCAGGCGCGGTTCAGCCCGTCGAGATCGCCGTATTTCTCCTCCAGCCACTCGTGAAACCCGCGGACCGTGTGGTCGCAGTAGCAGACAAGGCCGTCGGCATGGACGTTCCACCGAAGCTCGTTCCAGACGTCCCATCCCGAGACATATGGTATGCCGGCGTAGCGCTCGGCGGTGGTCTTCAGAAACGCGCGCATGCGCTCGGCAACGCCGGGATGGTCCAGGCAGCCACCGGGGGTAATGCCGTAGTGAATCTCGCGTCGGTTCGTGGAGATCACCTTCGCGCCCATATTGGTGATCATCTCGCTGTCGGGCACCTCGCGGTGGATCCAGTACGGGTGAACTGCCGCGATCGTGCTCAGCACGACCCGCAGATCGTTCCTGCCGGCGAGCTCCACCAGCCGGTCGTAGTCATCGTAGCGAAACGTCCCGGGCACCGCTTCAATCCAGCCCCACACGAGCCAGAGCTGCACCGTGTTGAGACCGGCCTCTTTCATCGCTGCCAGGTCCGTCTCCCAGTGATCTGAGCGTGGAAAGGGTGGTCGATAGTACTGGGCACCGAGCGTGATCGCCATAGGGCCTCCTTTCTGGGCTTACGGTTTTGTCTACCACGAGACGCGAGGTGAGTCAAATGAACTGTCACGAATCCTGATGCGGGAGAAAGGAAGCAGGAAGAGAATCGGGGGCGTATTGAGCACTGAGACCACAATCCGAAGGAGGTCCAGTGCCCATGCTACGTCCCCCGTTCTGCCC
>SLST01000238.1 GCA_007130265.1 Spirochaetales bacterium | reverse complement strand
GTACTCGATGTCAAGCCGGATCATCTGCTGGAAGGTGAGCTTGTTCTTCCCGCTCACCTGCCACAGGCCGGTCAGACCGGGCAGGATGCTGAAGCGGTCCGTGTGCCACTGGAGGTACTCGTCTGCCTCGTAGGGAATACAGGGTCGCGGCCCCACGAGGCTCATGTCGCCCTTGAGAACGTTCCAGAGTTGGGGCAGCTCGTCCACCGCGAGCTTGCGCAGGATCCGCCCGCCCTTGATGATCCGCGGGTCTATCCCGTCGAGCTTGGTCATGGGCTTGTCGAAGTAGATGAAATCCTTCGCGTGGTGGGAGTGCACCTCTTCCTCGTTCTTGTGATGCATCGTGCGGAACTTGTAGAAGGTGAACTCGCGCCGCGCGAGCCCCACGCGCTTCTGCCGGAAGAAGATCGGCCCCGGCGATACGACCTTGATGTAGGCGGCAAGGAGCGCGAAGAGCGGAGCAAGCGCGATCAGCCCCGCGAGCGAGCCAAAGACGTCGAGCGCCCGCTTCCAGCGCGGCACCGGCCGGGTGAAGTAGAGCGTCGCGTCTCTTCCTCCCGGGCGCGAATTGACGTCGGTCTCGCTCTCGAACCACTTGTCCGGGTAGGAGTGGATGGAGAACTCGAGGTGCTCGGTGACGTTGCGCTCGCCGCCCGCCGAAGCTTCGGCAAGCGACTCGGTGAACTTCCTCGCTCCGTCGTAGCTCGTGAGCGGCAGAACAACCGCGATGCATTTTCGGTCGTACCACCCCAGGTGGTCGGTGTTGCGGATGGAGCGCGAGAGCGAGTGGATAGCCCGGTTGACGAACTTTCGCGACCCACTCTGCCCGTTCATCCCGCACAGGACGACGGAGAGCTTGTCACCGGTGCGGTCCGCCCGGGCGCGCTCGTAGACGATGAGCTCACGAAGCTCCCGCGAGGAGTAGATGCCGTGCTTCCTCGCGCCACCGGCGTGATCCGACAGCATAGGCCTCCAAGTCGTATGTCCCCCTGCTTCCCTCATGGTATCTCCCTCTCCTTTGGCTCATCCGACGAAGCGCAACCGCCGGTCGAACGATAAGCCGAGCCCGGCGGCATCAACCCGCCTGATCCGTCCGCTTCCCACGACCGGAGGCGCATCTGCGCGCTCGTCGTCTGCGCCGGGCACCGGAAGGCGGATCTCCACCTTCACGTGCTCGCCAACGCCGAGCGGCGAGTCATCCAGGTAGATGTAGGCACCGGCTGCCGAGAGGTCGCGGGCGAGCGTCTCGTACGAGGTCGCCTCGTCGCCGCATCCTCTGATCAGCCGTACCGGTGCACTCACCGCAAAGCGGGTGAGCTTTCGTCGCTCGGCCACTGTGAGACTGAATGTAACTCACGGCAGGGCTATACGGTATCACCCGGGATTATGAATTGTTACGTAGAAAAAGTATTAGACGAAACAATGAGAGGTTCGTGATTCCACAGGAAAGACTAATACATTCGCATGATTACGCCCAAACTGGAATGGAATAAATGGAGATTCGTTCCGGGTAGCTACAGGTTCTCCGCGCCCCAGAGCACCGCCTGCATGCGGTTGGGGACGTGGATCTTGCGGTAGAGGTTGTAGACGTGCGTCCGCACGGTGTTCGTGCTGATGTTCAGCCGCGCGGCGATCTCGTCATTCGACGAGCCGGTTGAGATGAGCGCGAGTATCTGCCGTTCCCTCCTAGTGAGGAGCTCCGCGGCGTCCCGGGCGTGCCGATTCCCGTTACGGCTCGAAGGCGTGGAGATCGCCTCCGCGAGCACCTTCCGCGGGACCCAGACTTCGCCGGCGAACATGCTCGCGATCCCGTTCACGAGAAAATCGAGGTCTGCGCTCCCGTAGAAGAGCCCGCGCACCCCAAGGGTCACCGCGCGCACCTCCACCATCTCGTCCTTGGCCATGTTCATGAGCGCGACCATCACGTGCGACCCGAGCGGATTGGGCAGCTGCTCGAGCTGGTCGAGCGTCGAGTGCGGATCGAGAAAGAGGCTGTCCACGAGGATCAGCGTGGGGTGCATCGTGACCGAGACCGTCGAAGCGCACCGGCGCAGCTCCGACTGCACCATGCACTTCATCCCGGTTCGATCCTCGATCACCGACGCGAGCGACCGCGTCTGTATGCTCGCGGACGATATGACGTATATTCTCCCGTCGGTAGCTCCCTCATGTACACTACCATCCATTCCCATTCCCACTCCTCCCTGAACGACTCCTACGTGCGGTTCATGCCGGCGTAGTTGCGCTCCATCCATGTCCGGTACTCGCCGCTACGGACCGAGGCAATCCACTCCGTATTGGCCAGGTACCAGGCAACCGTCTCTGAAAGACCCGACGGGAAGTCGTGCGCCTGCGTCCAGCCGAGCTCGCGCTTGATCTTCGTGCAGTCGATCGCGTAGCGGTGGTCGTGGCCCGGGCGGTCGGTGACGTACTTGATGAGCCTGACGTAGCTCTCCTGGCGCTCACCGGTCTGCTCCGCCACCACCGCGCAGAGGTGCTTCACGAGGTCGATATTCTTCCACTCGTTCTCCCCACCCACATTATAGGTCTCGCCGGCCGGGGCGTGTTGCAGAATCGTCCAGATCGCCTCTGCGTGATCGGTCACGTAGAGCCAGTCGCGGACATTGAGTCCCTGCCCGTAGACCGGAAGCGGCTTACCCTCGACCATGTTGAGGATCATCACCGGCACAAGCTTCTCCGGGAACTGGTAGGGCCCGTAGTTGTTCGAGCAGTTCGAAATCGTCACCGGCAGATGAAAGGTGTGCGCGTAGGCGCGCACGAGGTGGTCGCTTCCCGCCTTGGAGGCCGAATAGGGGCTCCGCGGGTCGTAGGCGGTCGTCTCCACGAAGGCGCCCGTGTCGCCGAGCGACCCGTAGACTTCGTCGGTGCTGACATGGTGAAAGAGCACGTCCCGGCGGTCCCCCCAGGCGCCGCGCGCGGCCTCGAGCAGGGTGAAGGTGCCCATCACGTTGGTTGTGATGAAGTCCTTGGGCCCGAAGATCGAGCGGTCCACGTGGCTCTCCGCGGCGAAATGGACGACCGTGTCCACCTCGTACTCGGTGAACAGGCGAGCCACCGCCTCCTCGTCGCGGATATCCGTCTGCACGAAGGAGTAGCGCTCGTCGTCCTGCAGGTCCGCAAGGTTGAGCGGATTCCCGGCGTAGGTGAGCGCATCCGCATTCACGATCCGACCAACGAACCCCTCCTGCGCTAAGAGGTAGCGTATGAAGTTACTGCCAATGAAGCCCGACCCGCCGGTCACGAGGACATTTCGTAGCGATCGATCCATGCTCACTCCTTCTTCACGTAGACTCTCTTCTCGCACGGTCAAGGTAGCGCCCCAGAGCCTCTCGCCACGGCGGGATCTCCACTCCCGTCACCGCAGCAAAACGCTCGAGCGACAGCACCGAATACGCCGGACGCTCCGCCTTCGTGGGGTACTCCGCGGTGGTAACCGGCAGGATCGGGATCCTACGCTCAATCATACCACGCGCGAGCGCCTCATCCCTGATGGCGACGGCGAAATCGTACCAGGTCGCCTCGCCGGCATTCGTGTAGTGGTAGGCGCCGTAGTCGCGCGAGTCGCTCTGCACGAGCCGCACGAGCGCCTCCGCGAGATCTGCCGCGTAGGTGGGCGTACCGCGCTGATCGGAGACGACCGTGAGCTCGTCGCGCTCGCCCATGAGGCGCAGCATCGTCGCGACGAAGTTCTTCCCCGCCGGCCCGTAGAGCCAGGCGGTCCGCACGATGAAGTGGGCCGGGTTCGCCGCGGTAAGCCTCGCCTCGCCGGCAGCCTTGGTCCGCCCGTAGGCGCTCTGCGGCGCCGGCGCCGCGGACTCCGGGATGGGAGCGGTCGCGTCGCCCGGGAAGACGTAGTCGGTAGATATGTGGATGATGCGGGGGGCGGAGGGATTTGCCGCGGGGGCGGACGTCTTCGTCGCGGGGCCGCAGGCGCTTGCCGCGGGGGATGCGAGTTCCGCCGCCGCGCGGGCGAGGTTCTCAGGGCCGTTTGCGTTCACCGCGAAGGCGAGATCCTCCTCGTCCTCGGCCTGGTCCACCGCGGTATACGCGGCGCAGTTCACGATCCAGGCGGGCCGGTGCTCCGCGACGAAGTCCCTGACAGCGTCGTACGAGGTGATGTCGAGCTCCACGTCTGTCCCGACGTACGGGATGCGGCCGCGCTCGAGAATCGAGGCGACCTCCGTACCGAGCATCCCTTTCTGTCCGACAAGCCAGAGCATCTCCTCTCCCTTATTGAAGGAAAGTGTGCTACTCACGGTCGCGCAGCGTCAAGCGGAAAAGGGCGAGGCGCGGAGCGGTTGGTCGCGGTGG
>SLST01000143.1 GCA_007130265.1 Spirochaetales bacterium | reverse complement strand
TGGAGCTCCTCGATGCGCTGATAGCGCGCGGGGCCACATCCTCATCCATGGTCGATCGCCTCATCTCCTACACGGAGCTCCACTACGCGGATCCGCTGGCGCTGAAGGTCATCGCCGAGCGGTTCGGCCTCTCCGCTGCATATCTGGGAAGACTCTTTCGCGAACGGACGGGAAACACCTACTCGAAGTTCCTCAACGAGCTGCGGATCCGCAAGGCGAAGACGCTGCTTCGGCAGGCCGGTATGAGACCGGGGGAAGTCGCGAAGGCGGTGGGCTATGCGGAGACCGGGTACTTCTCCTACGTGTTCCGCAGACTCGTCGGGACGGCTCCTCACGAGTATCTGAAGCAGCATGAGACTCTGGCCGACGAGGCCGCTAGCGGCAACGGTACTTGATGATTGTGTCTAAGCGGCGATTCCGCGTTCTGGACCGCTGTCAATGCCGACGCTCAGCCTGTCTGGCTACGTCCATGGCGATCTGTGACCACTTCCACAGGTTCCGGGGCTGGTAGCGGACGGTGGATATGTCCTTCATGATGATCTCGATGTGGCTGAAGTCGCCGCCGGCACCGACGGCCTCTTCGAGCGCAGCCCTTGCCTGTTCCGGGCTGAAGACATCGTCGACGAAGACTGCCGGGTTCGGCTTGACGCTCGCGACATAGTCACCGGCGATTCCCGGGAGGATTTTTCTGAAGTCGTTCCATGGGCTCACCGAGATCTTGCGCAGGTTTGGTATGCGGCGCATGAGGTCGAGCTTGTTCTGCAGCGGTTCGCAGCAGCCGTAGTAGGTCAGGCCCCAGCGTTCGAGCCAGCGCACGTCGTGCTCGAGCGCGAACTCCCAATGCATCTGCGGCGAGACCTCGGAGAAGATCTGCGCGTTCGAGCATCCCCACATATTGTGCGGGCTCACCCTGTTCGCGTCAAAGTCCTCGCCGGGCAGCTCGCTCACGTATCCGTAGCCGCCGGAGCCGATGCGGGTATTGTTGCAGTCGAGCGTGAGGAGATTCTGGTCGACGAACTGGTCAAGCTCCGCCATCCAGGCGTCAACCATGCGGTCCACCGCCGCGTGTATCAGGTCCGGCTGCTCATAGAGCGCAATCATCGCTTCCTGCACGCCGGTCCACCTGATCAGGTAGTCCCACGGCGTGAACCAGATATGGCTCTGACCGACGACACGGACCGGCATGATGTCGCGGAACAGATCCTGCATGACGGAGTAGGCGAGCTCGGTCATCCTCTCGTTATGGGTCACGACGGGCATGCGGATCTTCTCCAGGTCCGCTTCGGAGGCGATCTGGATGTGGTAGTGACGTGAGACGATATCGTTGCCCTCGTCGGTGCGTGCAACGTCAACGTCCTCATGGATCCCGAAGTCGCTTGAGTGGATTACCATCGGGCATTCGATGAAGTCGCTGACGACCATGTCGGCCGGGAAGTGCTTCCACTGGTAGATCGTGCGGCGCAGCCTCGTCTCGAGCTCCCGTGCCCATGGGTGAGTCGTGAGGTTCGTCAGCTCGTCGTCGACGTTCATCTCGTGCCACGGGACCTCGTTTATCCAGACCATCGGGCGGTGCGAATCGAGATCGTTCGTGCGGCGCCACAGCTCCGCCGTTTCGCGGTGAACGCTCAGCGCCGCGATGTCCGCCAGCTCATCGGCCACTCTTCGCAGGACCTCACCGTCTGCCGGCGTAAGCGCAATCTCGTCATGGTCGACCGGTGGGCTGTAGGAACCGGGGTCGTGTAGCATCGGGGCCTCCTTCCTCTTGCATCCATTGTACGCCCGTCTCATGGGAAGGAAAACAGAAGACTTTGTCGGATATCATCCCGGGACTGCGTCTTATTCGGAATACACCGGTCGCCGAGCGCAGAAGAGGTGAATTTTTTACTATCTGTACCGTACAGCCTCCGAAAATACTCGACAGCTGCAGTCGAACGGCAGGTATTCGATCGACCCGCTCAGGACCACCGAACCATCCCCGAGGCCCTAAGGTAGCGGACTAGTACATGTGATACAATGATATACGTCACCCAAGGGTCGGAATGCGTCTTCAAGAACGGACTGGTTTCCGCAGCCGTTCGCATCCGGCGTGGTGGGCGTCATCGCGGCCAGATGATCAAATAATTCAATGAATTTCTTGACAGGTGGTGAAAGCATGATACAGTGAGCCATACGAGGAGGGCGGCATGGTGCGATACGGGCAGGTCATACGGGTCAAAGGCGAAAGACTCGAGGAGTACGCCAGACACCACGCGGCCGTCTGGCCGGAGGTGCTCGCGAAGATCTCCGCGTGCAACATCCGCAACTACTCGATCTTCCACAGGGACGGCCTGCTTTTCGCCTACCTCGAGTATGTTGGCGACGACTTTGACGGGGATATGCAGAAGATGGCCGACGACCCGATGACGCAGAAGTGGTGGGACCTCATAAAGCCCATGCAGGAGCCGCTACCCACCCGCGCCGAGGGCGAGTGGTGGGCGACCATGGACGAGGTATTCCACCTCGACTGAGAGGAGCGAGTATGGCGGTACGGAAGCGAAGTGAATCCAGTCTGGCGAAGCTCGATCGGCTGAACCGGACGCTCAGGCACGAGGAGGCCGACCGCGTGCCCGTCAGCGACTTTTTCTGGGCCTCCTTTGTAACGCGCTGGCGAGAGGAGCTCGGCCTTCCGGCGGACACCGACATCTACGCCTACTACGACCTGGACTGGATCACCACGGTCCCGAATATGGATCCGCACATCAAGCCGTTCGAGGTCATCAAGGAAGAGGATGCCGACACGGTGCTGAAGACGGGGTTCGAGGCCGTCATACGCCGCCGCGAGGGCGTTCAGATGCCCTATTTCGAGCACTTCGAGACCGACACCGTGGAGAAGATGACCGCGTTTCAGTTCGACGATCCGTGGGACGACCGGCGGTACTTCGCCGGGGGCGACAACCAGATTGCCGGTATCGGCGACGTCATCACGCGCAACAGCCCGCCGTGGGTTGACACGGTCAAGGCACTACATCCCGACATCCCGGTGTATGGCTCCATCCTGGAGGGACACGAAGCGCTGTGGCGGATCATCGGGTCGGAGAACACCTTCCTGTGGATGGGGCTCTATCCGGACGAGCTGCGTGACTTCATCGAGCGGGTCGGGGATTTCGTCATCGAGATGACGAAGGCGCAGATAAAGGCGGCCGACGGCATGCTCGACGGGATGGTCATCTGGGGAGACGTCGCCTACGTGAACGGCATGCTCTTCTCCCCCGCGTACTGGCGCGAACACTTCAAGCCGATTGTCAAGGAGCAGATCCGCATCTGCCATGATGCGGGCATCCCCGTGATCTATCACGGCTGCGGCAACGCGTCCGACCTCTATGAAGATTTCATCGAGATCGGGCTCGATTCGTACAACCCGCTTGAGGCGAAGGCGGGCCTCGACGTGGTGGAGCTGCGCAGGCAGTACGGCCATCGGATGGGTTTCTGCGGGAACATCGACGTGCTCTCGTGGGCGAACGATCCGCTGCCGGAACTCGAAGCCAAGGTCATGCGCAAGCTCAACGCCGCGAAGGGAGGCGGGTACATCGTACAGAGCGACCACTCGGTTCCGTCGAATGTATCGGCCGAGCGGTACGAGTTCGTCCTCGAGCTGGTTCGCGCAAACGGCGTGTATCCGCTGCGGCTTGGCGACCATGACATCGCGGACTTGAGCTGAGGCGCCAGGATGACGCCGCGGGAACGGATTCTGGCAGCCATTGCACACCAGACGCCTGACCGGGTGCCCGTGGACCTTGGATCGACGCCGAGCTCCGGCATCTCCGCGACCGCGTACGAACGGCTTCGCCGGCACCTCGGCCGCCGGGACGGAGCTACGCTGGTGTATGACGTCGTCCAGCAACTCGCGCAGCCGGAGCCCTGGGCGCTCGACGCCTTCGGCGTCGATGTCGTCGATCTGGGACGGACATTCAACACCGATCCGACCGACTGGTATGACGTCACGCTCGTCTCCGGCGAACCGGCCAGGTATCCCGCATGGTTCAGACCCGAGCAGGATGCCGACGACTCCTGGATAGCCCGGCATCGTGACGGGACACCCATAGCGCGCCAACCGGTAGGCGCGGCGTTCTTTGATGAGACCTGCTTCCCCTGGGAGGACGGCTGGCCGGACACCTTTGACGGGCTTGACGAGGCGATGGGCAAGGTTCTCTGGTCCGCGCTCGTTCATTCGCCCTGGGACAATGCGCACAAGCCCGGTTTCTGGGAGGATCTGCGTCAGAACGCGCTCGAGCTTCGTCGGACCGACGACCGGGCGATCATGGTGGTCGTGGGCTGCAACCTCTTCGAATGGGGGACCTT
>SLST01000386.1 GCA_007130265.1 Spirochaetales bacterium | reverse complement strand
CGACCGTAGAGTGGTCGATGAGCTGGTCAGTATGTATCTCGTTGGTGATGAGGACATTCCGGAGATCAGGAATTGAGTTCAGAGCGATCCGCGCCGGCTCCGCCGGTGCGGCGCGCCGTCCGGACCAAAGATCGCGTTCTCCCGGCGCTCATCAGCGTCACGAGTGTGGTCGTGGTCTTCGGGCTTGCCGCCCGGGTGATCACTTCCGCCGAACACTGGCCGCGCATCAGGCTCCAGTTCTTCAACCTTGACGCAATCCTCGCTGCGTTCCCCAGTGTGTTCCGTGGCTTTGGGGTCAACATGGCCGTATGGGCGGTCGCGCTCGTGGCCATTGCGATCTGGGCGCTCGTCCTCGCCGTCTTCCGGTCGCTGCACGGCCCGTGGTTCGCGCCGCTGCGCGTGTTCGCGGTCGTCTATATCGACCTGTTGCGCGGTATTCCCTCGCTGCTTCTCGTCCTTCTGTTCGGGTTCGGCGTTCCCGCGCTGCAGCTGCCGGGGCTTCCGCGCAGCAGCCTCTTCTGGGGATCCGTTGCGATGGTGCTCGGCTACTCGGCCTACGCAGCCGAGGTGTACCGGTCCGGGATGGAAGCGGTGCACGACGGGCAGCGCGCCGCCGCAAAGGCCCTTGGTCTCTCTCAGTGGCAGACGCTGCTCCACGCGATCGTGCCCCAGGCGGTGCGGAACGTCCTGCCGGCACTCCTCAATCTCGCGGTCGCGCTCCAGAAAGACGTGGCGCTCCTGAGCGTGATAGGCGTGCGGGATGCGGTTCGCGAGGCGCAGATCTTCACGGCGCGCACCTTTAACTACTCTTCGCTCATTGCAGCGGCTTTTCTCTTCCTGCTCGCCACGATCCCCATGGCACGATTCACCGACTACGTGGCCCGCAGGGATCAGGAGCGCCGGCTGCAGAGGACCGTGTAGCAATGGATCGGTTACGCATTGACAACCTGACGAAGTACTATGGAGACACCCTTGTCCTCGATGCGGTGAGTCTCAGCGTCGCCGAGCATGAGGTCGTCTGTCTGATCGGCGCGTCGGGCTCCGGCAAGTCGACGTTGCTGCGCTGCGTCGGCAAACTCGTCGAGTATGACCACGGAACGATCCTGCTCGACGGCGTTTCCATCGACGGCGAGAGGTTCAACAGCAATGAGCTTCACAAGCGTGTGGGTATCGTCTTTCAGGCCTACAACCTCTTTCCCCACCTCACGGTGCTCGACAACATCACGCTCGCCCCGCGGAAGGTGCACGGGGTCTCGCGCGTGGAGAGCGAGAAGAAGGCGCACGAGCTCCTCGAACTCTTCGGGCTCGAAGGGTTCGCCAAGTCGTATCCCGAGCAGCTCTCCGGCGGACAACAGCAGCGGGTCGCGATCGTCCGGGCGCTTGCGACGAATCCGGACGTCCTGATGCTCGACGAGGTGACCGCCGCGCTCGATCCCGAGCTCATAGGCGGCGTTCTCAAGATCATCAAGGACCTCATCGCGCAGGGGATGACCATGCTCATCGTCACGCATGAGATGGGGTTTGCCCGTGACGTGGCAGATCGGGTCTGTTTTCTCGAGGGCGGACGAATTCTCGAAGAAGCCCCTCCGGACAAGCTATTCTCGCAGCCTGAGCATCCGCGTACGCGACAGTTCCTTCAGCGCATCATCGAGGCCGGACGGCTCTAGCCGCAGCGAACTCTCTACGAGTCGCGGTCCTGTTCCATGTGCCGTGCGAGCACGAACAGATAGTCGGAGAGGCGATTCAGGTAGCGTTGCGAATCGTGCAGGTCAGGCCGCGGGCGGCCGCGGTCGCGGATCAGCGTGATAAGGGTGCGTTCGCACCGCCGGCAGATCGTGCGCGCAAAGTCGACCTCCGCCGAGTAGTCGTGGTCGCCGGGGATCACGAACACCGGTTCGATCCTCGTGTTCTGCAGCAGACGTGCCTCGCGGAGCTCGAGCTCGTGCACGACGGCCCCATCAACGGCGGCCAGACGCGAGTAAGTCGCGGAGGCCGGGCTGCAGGCGATGAGCGCCGATATTCGCGAGAGTGTCACCTGCGCCTCACGCAGCTCCGCGTCGAAGTCGTGGAGTCTGCCGGGCCACTCGTCGCGGTTGTGCGTACGCACCACCCCGATCCACGATGCAAGCTCATCAAGGTCACCGAGCGTGCGGAAGACAAGATCGTCTTTCGCTCGCCGTTCGCCGTCGAAGAGCGTCGCCTCTCCGGCGTCGCCGCCCCGCGTCGTCACCTGGTTGAACGGTATCTCTGAAGCCATCGCGGTGAAGATACCTCCAATCGCAGCGCGCCTCAATCTCTTTCGCCGCGACCCGTCGGTCTCAGCCTCGCCGCACCTCGACTCCAAGCGGCGGCAGCGTCACCTCGCCGGCCCCGGCGGACGAGCCGTCCGGCGAACGGTAAAGGACCGTTTCGTCGCGGCCGGGCGCGGGGATGGGCTGGGGCCGCGGCGAGAAGTTCAGGTAGAATCGGTACGTAGTGCTGCTCCCGTCGGCGCCCACACGACGTCGTGTCGTGGCGTGCACCTCCTCGAGAGGTATCTCGCAGGTTCGTTCAGGGCGGACAATGTGCACGAGCTCGCCGTAGAAATCGTCGAGGAAACGCTGCTCGTTCCGTGAGGCGATGGTGAACGCGCGCCCGGAGCCGGTACGGTTGACCGTGAGCGCCGGGCGACCGGCGTAGAACTCGCTCGCGTAGTGAGCGAGCGCCTCGGCGCCCCGCAGATGGATGAGGTCACAGAGCTCGTGTGCCGAGTAGCGGGCGGGGCCTGCCGTGGCGCCGGTACCTCCCGTTGTGCTCGACGTCGTCGTCCCGGTGAGTCCGTTCACCCCCACCTGGATTTCGACGCGCTCGTCGGGATAGAGGGCATCGATCTCCTCGCTCCAGACACCGAGCACCTTCGAGAGCGGGCCGGGGAATCCGCCCTCGAAGCACAGGTCGTGTTCGTTGACGATGCCGCTCCAGTAGGTCGCGACGAAGGTCCCTCCGGCCCGGACGAACTGCTCCACCCGCTCCGCCACGCCGGGCTTGACCATGGAGAGCATCGGGGCGACGAGTAGCTTGTACCGGTCGAACGGCTGTTCCGAGTCGATGACGTCGATCCCCACGGTGAGCCGGGACAATGCGTACGCGTGCCGCTCGATCGTCTCGATGTAGGCGCGTCGCTCCGCGCGGATCGGACCCTGCGCGTCGTTGATCGCCCACATGTTCTCCCAGTCGTAGATGACCGCCGCCTCGGCGACGTACTCCGAGCCTGCGACTTCGCGCAGCCTCTCGAGCGCGTCGCCTGTGTCGGTGACGTCGCGGAATACCCGCGTGTGCTCGTGACCCACGTGATCGACGACCGCGCCGTGAAACTTCTCGCTCGAACCGCGGCTCTTGCGCCACTGGAAGTACTGCACCGAATCGCTCCCGTGGGCGATCGCGAGGAGGCTGCTCGCGAGATGCATCCCCGGCCGCTTCAGCCGGGAGACGTCCTGCCAGTTCGTCATGCTCGGCGTGCTCTCCATGAGCAGGAAGGGCTTGCCCCCGCCGCAGCTGCGCATGAGGTCGTGCTGCGTGCCGACGTCCGCGGCGAGTCGCCAGTCGCGCCCCTCGGAATCCCACTTCGCCCGGGCTCCGGGAATCGTGCCCGAGCCGCCCCAGCCCGGATAGCTGTCCCAACTGACGATGTCGAGGTGCGGGGCGAGTTTGAAGTAGTCGAGCGGCGGGTAGTACCCCATGAGGTTGGTCGTCACCGGCACCTCGCTCGTAACCGACCGGATCGACTCGATCTCGTGCCGCATGAAGTCGACCGTTTGGTGCGTGACGAAGCGTTTCCAGTCGAGGTTGAGGCCGTGCACGGCGCGTTCGCCGTGCGGCGCCGGCGACTCGATCTGGTCCCACGAGGTGTAAGTGTGGCTCCAGAACGCCGCCCACCACGCGCGGTTCAGCGCATCGAGGTTGCCCTGGTACCGCTCCCGCAGCCAGGCGCGGAAGGCGTCCTGACAGAGCGGACAGTGGCACTCGCCGCCGTACTCGTTGGAGAGGTGCCACAGGACGACGTTGGGCAGGGCGGCGTACCGTTCGGCGAGTTTCTTGTTGATGATCTTCGTCTTCTCGCGATAGAGCGGCGAGGTGTAGCAGTGGTTATGCCGTGCGCCGTGCAGATTGCGCACGCGGTTGGGGCCGACGCGTAGTACTTCCGGATACTTCGCGCTCATCCACGCCGGCCGCGCGCCCGTGGGGGTCGCGAGGAAGACGTCGATCCCCGCGCCTGCGAGCCGCTCGATCGTCTCGTCGAGCCAGCCGAGCTCGAACCGGCCCTCCTCCGGCTCAATCGCGACCCAGGCGAAGATGCCCAGGCTCACGACGTTT
>SLST01000246.1 GCA_007130265.1 Spirochaetales bacterium | reverse complement strand
TGAATCATGACGTGAGTCATGGACAAAAATCAACCCCTCCCGAAGGAGGGGTGAAATGTAAGTTGTTGTGGGGAAACAACTTTGCAGCGCAGGATACTGGGCGATGGCAGATTTGAACTGCCGACTTCTACCGTGTGAAGGTAGCACTCTCCCACTGAGTTAATCGCCCGTATCCCCGCCGCGAGATCTCGCGACGAGAACACCCAAACTATACCAATCCGCACCTGGGCTGTCAATTCTCACTCGCCGGGTTGTCACCCGCCCGGTGCTTCCGGTTCTCGCCGCTAGAAGAGGATCCTCGCGCGGAGAATCGGCAGGATCAGGAGCCGGGTGTCGCCCTCGGTCTCGGTGAACGGGGGGTAGGCGCCGTTGAGCACGGCGTCGATCATCAGTCGCGGAAAGAGCGCGAACGTCGCGCCGCCGTTCGCCCAGACGATGGGGATCGCGTTCGCTTCGGCCTCCGAGACGGTGAAGAGCGTACCAAGGCCCGCGCCAACGTGAAGATCGAACAAGCGGCCGCGAACAAAGTGGTAGCGCGCCTCGGCGCCGGCGTTGCCGTAGACGACGGCCGCCTCAGCCGTGGATCCCAGGATCGTGAGGCGGAAGACCCGGTAGCCGGCGGAAGCGAAGAGGCTTGCGCTGGCGCGTGGAGCAAGCGGCATCCGCGCCTCGAGATGGGCGAAGGGAAACCAGAAGACGAGCCCCGCGCCCGCCTGGAGCGAAAGACCGTCGGCTTCGCGGTCGAAATTGGTCGGCCCATCGGCGTCCTTGGCGTCCTTGGCATCCGCGGTACCGGGAACGAAACCCAGAACCAGGATCACGGTCAGCATGGCTATAGCGGTTTTCATGCGAACCTCCCGAACAAGAATTTACCACGAAATCACTCATGTTTCACACGGTGGAAGGCGGATCCAACTCGAGGATCACGGCGACTCGACATCGACGAGCTCCGGTGGTACAAATCACCTGTGGCTTGATTGGAATGAACGAGGACGGGACGACCATGAGACTACGAAGGAAGAGTGACACGGTCCGTATACCACCGAGACCCTCAAATCAGCCGCAGGCGCGGTCCGCCCGGCGCGCGACGAGAAGAGCCGCAGCCGCAGGCTGCATCGTGCTCGCGCTGGTCCTGGCGTGCGCGACACCGCCGGAGGAGCCGGAGACACCGGCCGCGCCGGTTGATCCAGGCTGGCCCATGCGGCAGATCGACGCGGAGTTCAACGTGGAGCTTGCCGAACCGTTCGTACGACTCGTCGACCTGTCAAGGCTGCGAATCGGCATGACGAAGGCGGAGGTGCTCGCGCTCTTCCCGGACCCCTACGAGATTCGGCTGCGGCAGGGAGACGAGTTCTGGCAGTACGGGTTCGCCGAGCTGATCTTCCGCGACGGGCGTCTGCGCGACTGGTTCGACCTCTGAGCGTCGCCAGGTCGGCATCGATTCCTCGACTGGACGTTCAGAAAGCGAGATTCCACCGCTCGGCGAGCTCGTCGATGAACCCCGAGTACTCCTGCGCCCGGATCCACGAGTCGATGAAGGAGCGCAGCTCGTGCTGCCCCTGCGGCACGAGGATCCCGATGTAGTTGGTGTGCCAGAGCTCAACCGGCGCGATCTGTAGCGACGCCTGGCCCCGCACGATCGAGGCGGCGTCGAAGAGGCTCGCGATTGCGAGATCCGCTCTGCGTGCGAGCACTTCCTGGTACCCGGTGCCCGGTGACGCCACCGCACGGATCTGCGCGTCCGGCACGATCTCCCGCGCATGGTTCTCGAAGACCGATCCCTGACGGGTCGCGACGCGAACCTCAGGCCGGTTCATCGCCTCCCAGCTGCGAAACCGATCGGCATCCGCTCGACGGATGATCGCGACCGTGCCCACCCGGGCGATCGGCACGGTATAGCTCGCCGTGCGTGCTCGCGCCGGGTTGAAGCTCGCGCCCGTGGTGATATCGTAACGCCCGGACGTGAGTCCGCTCACCAGGCTCGGCCAGTCGGTGGAGACGTACTCGATCTCGACGCCCATGTCTTCCGCGAGCTTGCCGGTGAGCTCGATGTCGTATCCTCCGCGCTCACCGGTCTCCGGGTCAATGAAGCTCAGGAAAAAATCACCGGTGGTACCGACGCGCAGCACTCCCCGCTCGAGTATCCTTTCCAGCGAGCTCGGTCCGCCGGAACCCTGAGCGGCGCCGCCTGCAGGCTCGACGGAGCTCGTCGCAGGTTCGGCACATGAGGCACCAATAAGCGCCGCGACCGCCGCGACGAGCATCGTCGGTGTGCGCATACTCCCTCCCGCCTTTGCTCCCGTCGAAACAAAGGGTATCTTGCGAGAGGAAAATACTGCCCGCCCCTGAGCGGGTCAAAGCGAAACGGATAGTGCGCATGAAGTACAAACTGCTTGACTCATACTTTCTCGACCAGTCCGACGACACGGTCGCCTGGATCCGGATCTTCCCGGAGGAGATGAAGCTTATGGGAGGCAAGGGCGTCTACCGTGACGACGTGCTTGTCCTGCTCTTCCCGTCACGGGTGGACGACATCACGGACCTGGAAGGCGTGAGAGCGGAGCTCGGTATGGACAGCCTGCCGAAATGGAACAAGACGAAATACCTCGTCCACATGGGAAACGCGAACCAGGGGTATCCGGTGCAGGAAGCGATCGCCACCGCCGACGGCCGGCCGCTCGACCAGGACGCGCTCGATTCGCTCGTCGACCGCATCGAGCGCGTCTTTCAGTGACCGGAGGTTCCGGACAGGGGGCCGACGAGGTACTCGAGATCGGCAAGCGCGAGTGACAGATCGAGGTGTGCCGCGACGGCCGCGAGCCGTGCCTCGGGAACCGCAAGCCGGGCCGCCGTAAGCTCGCTGCGCGAAATGACCTCGTTGTCGAATGCGACCTGCGCGACCCGCTCCTGTTCCCGAGCGTCCGCGGCTCGCGCCTCCGCCTCGGCCCCCGCAGCCTGCGCGACCAGGTAGCGCTCGACGGCACGGCGAACCTGCAACGGGAGGCCATCCGCGTACTCGGTGACCGCTGAGAGCGCCTGTTGGTATTGGCTCTGCGCAATCCCAGCGTCGGCCCTGCTCCTGCCTCCGTCGTAGATCAGCGCGGAGGCCCCAACGGAGACGGTCACGTTTCCCTCCCAGGCGTCGACCCAGTTCGCCTCGAAGAACGGCACCCGCTGGCCCCGCACCTCTGCCTGAACGCGCAACCCCAGATCCGGCAGCAGCGGCCGCGAAGCCGAAGCAACGCGAAGCCGGACCTCCGCCTGCCGGGTCGTCGCGCGAAGCTCGGTCAGTCGAGGATCCGTCGAACGCGCGGCTTCCACCAGATCGCACTCCTCGGGAAGACGCCACGGAGCCTCGATTCCGGCGAGTTCTCCGAACTCACGCCCGAGCAACCGGCGCAGACTCGCTTCAGCGGTCAGCGCGCCCTGACGCGCCCTCACCAGCTGTGAGCGCGCCGTGGCGAGCCGCGACTCCTCGGTGAGCACATCGGCGCGGGTCGCGGCTCCGGCATCGAGCCTGCGGGCGGCATCGAGGGCCCTGCTCTCGAGCATCGCGACGATCTCCTCGACAAGCAGGGCCGACTCGCGCCCGGAAGCCACGCCGGCGTACGCGAGCGTGACCGCCCTCCTGAGCTCCCGCACCGACTGGTCGTGGCGCGCCATGCCGGCCTCGATCGCCGCGGATGCGGCGTCCTGCGCGGCGGCCAGCTTTCCCCACGTGAACAGGGGCTGCTCGACCGCAATCGACGCCGAGAACCCCAGCGGGTCGGGATCAGGTACAAGGACGATCGGACGGTCGGGCACTCGGGCTGGAAAGGTGCTCGTGGGGTCGGTCACGGTGCCGAAGGCCCCCGTCGGGATCGTGATGCCCTCCGGAGGATTGGTCGCGTAGGCGGCCCCGACGTTCGCGTCGACCCGCGGCCCGAAGCTCGCACGCGCCTGGCGGCGGCCGGCCACCGCGGCGTCGATCTCCAGGCGCGCCCGCTCGACCGACTGGCTCGCCTCGCGCGCGGCGGCGACCGCCTCATCGAGCGTAAGCCCTTCGGCGTACCCGTCGCGCGGCGCCGTCAGGATCCCGAGAGCGAGCGCAACGGCCCGCGCGAGACGCATCCCACGCCCGCTCACGGAGTGGACCGGACGACGTCGGGCAGGCGGTTGACCCCGCCCCTCGGGTTCGAGTAGATGTCGAAGTCGCCTGAGGCATTCGAAAACTCGAGCGTCCCGGCAGGAACAGTCGCGTTTTCGTAGGTAACGCGGACGATGAGCCCGTCCTCGCCGGGGGCGATGCCTTCGGTCCTCGCGCCAGGTTCGATCGCTGCTTCCGACCGCACGTCCGCGTGATCGAAGTCGCCCGGGGCGAGATCGGTCCACGAGACGTTGAACCGGTAGACGCCCTGCAGGTCGGTGTGATCGATGAGGACGCGGAACGGTTCGTCGAAGGCCGGTTCGTCCGGATTCGGGTCGGGTTCGGCGTCGGTCCGGCGCCAGTACTCCAGTTTCACCCGCACGCCCTGCACGCCCCGGTCGTCCACCCCGCCGCCGGAGTCGACGGTGCGCTCGGAAAGCCTGCCCTCGACGATCGTCGAGAATTCGGTCCGCGGCAGGCGGTAGACAGTGAAGGGCGTAGTGATGTGACGGGTCTGCTCGGAAGGAACGAGCACGACCTCGCGCTCGACCGCCGACTCCCCGTCCTCGGCGCCCCACTCCGGATCGTCTATCCGGACGACCGCCATCACCTCTCCGCCGGGGCTCGCCGTGTTCCCGTCCGACCAGGAGACCGGCGCGAACTCGAAGCGCCCCGGTGTCCCGTCGATCGTACCGGTCTGCGTCACGCGCTCGTCGGGCGACTCGTCACCGGAGAGCACCGGTATCTCGAGCACCACCCGCACGCCGTTCAGGCCGGCTCCGTTGAGATCCTCCACTCGCCCGCGAAGCGCGGGAACGCTGAACGTCGTCTGATCGAGGCGGATCGGGGCGACGAGATTGTCGTCGCCGCTCAGGATTCCCTGTGCCGCGACCACGGCCGAGCCGTAATCCGGATGCGTAACGGCAATCCAGATCGTCGTCGTGTCGCCCTCCCGGCCGTAGGCGCCGAACACCCTTCGCCAGATCACCGTACTCGAATAGTACCCGGCGCTGCCGCCCTGCGTGACGGTCGACGTCTGCACGACATAGCCCTCGGCGTCGGCGCTGTCGACCTCTTCGGTGTAGATGCGTACCGTCGCTTCGTTGATCCCGGCGTCGGTCTCATCATCGATCACGAACCCCTGGATCGTCGCCCGGTAGTAGTACCCGCCGCACCCGACCAGCGCGAGCGCGACAAACACGAGGCCTGTTGACCTCACGGCAGCTCGAACGATTCCTGTTGTGCGTCTTCTCTCTTGCATCTCTGATCCTCTCGTACGCGCGCCAGGAAGGGCTTGATCGTGCCTTCCACCACGATGTAGAGCACGGGAATGAGGACAAGGGTAATCAGCGTGCTCGTGACCAATCCGCCCACGACAGCCCTGCCGATCGGATAACGCAGCTCGGCCCCCGCACCGAACCCGAGCGACATGGGCAGCAGACCAAGTATCGTCGTGAGGCTCGTCATCAGGATCGGCTTCAGCCGTGTACGACCGCCCTTGATCACCGCATCCTCGAGCGACAGTCCCCGCCCGCGAAGGGTACTCATGTAGTCGATGAGCACGATCGCGTTGTTCACGACGATCCCGACGAGCAGGATGCCTCCCGCAAACGCGAGGATGCTGAAGGTGGTATTCGTGACGAGGAGCGCCGCGACGAGCCCGATCACCGCGAAGGGCACGCTCGCCATCACGATGAGCGGCTTCACGAAGTCCTCGAACTGGCTCGCCATGACCATGTACACGAGCGCGACGGCAACCAGCAGCGCGTTCGTCAGATCGCGAAAGCTCGTACCCATCTCCGCGCTCGCGCCTTCGACCGTCCGGGTGATGCCCGCCGGCGGGGCGCCGGTCGCGGCGAGGCGCTGATCGATGTCCGCGACGACCGCGCCGAGCGGCCTCGTCCCGTCAAGATCGCCGAGCACCCGAACGATCCTCGTCCGCGAATCGCGGTCGATCGCGACCGGTCCGACGCCGGTGACCTCATCGACGAGGTTGTGCATGGGAATCGCGGTGCCGGCGGCGTTGACGAGAAAGAGGTTGTGTACCCGCGACAGGTCGGTTCTGTCGGATTCGGCGAGGATGACGATGATGTCATGGTCACCGTCGGCAGTAGAGATCGAGGATACGGTGACGCCGTTGTACGCGGCCCGAAGTGTCGTCGCGATCTCCCGCGTCGACACGCCCAGGCTCGACGCCTCTTCGCGCCTGATCACGAACCGACGTTCGGGCATCCCGGAGTCGGCGCTGCTACGTACGTTGCGCAACCCGGAGACCTGCCTGACCTGATCCGCGACCAACGATGCGTGCTCGCGCATCAGGGAAAGATCGTCGCCTCGAAGCTCGAGGACAATGTCGCTTGCCACGCCCGTCGCGAGTCCTGCGAGCGAGCTCATGCCGACGATCGTCGTGCGGTGGTCCACGTCGATCACCTCTCGCGCGATCCGCCGGTCCACCTCACGGGTGATCTCCCATATGTCGCGACGCCGCTCGGGCGCAGGAACGAGCGCGACGTAGACAGTGCCCTGGTTCGAGGCGCGGCGCGACCCTCCGGCACCAGCCGCGCCGGCAAGCGCTCGCACATCGGTCCCGGCCACCTCGCGGACAATCGACTCGATCTCATGCGCCTTACCAAGCGCGAAGGCGGCGGAGGCACCTTCGCGCGTATCGAACTCAATCGTGAAATTGCCTTCGTCCGCGACCGGAAGGAACTCGGTGCCGAGCAGCACGACGCTCCCCACGCTCACCGCGAGAAGCGTGAGCGCGAGCACGATGACCGCGCCCGTGTGCCGGATCGCGGTCCGCACAAGCCGCTCGTATCGTTCGTCGAGCCGTCGCAGGACCCGTTGCGCCCACACTCCCATATGGTTCAACAGGCGGGACCGGGAACGCACTTCCACGTCCGCCAGCGAGATCTCGTAGTCGGCTCCAACGACCGATCCCGACAGAGGGGAGACCCGCAGAAACCTCGACGAGAGCATTGGAATGAAGGAGAGCGACGCGACGAGGCTCATGAAGAGGCTGTAGGCGATCGTGAGCGAGAGGTCTTCGAAGAGCTGCCCGGCGAATCCGCCGACGAAGAGCAAGGGAACAAATACGGCCATACTCGTCAGGGTGCTCGCCGTCACCGCCTTGCTGACCTCTTCAGCGCCTGCGACCGCAGCATCCGCGGCGGGCATCCCTGAAAGGGCCTTCCGGTAGATCGACTCGAGCACGACGATCGAGTTGTCGACAAACATCCCGATCGCGAGCGTGATACCCATCAGACTCGTGATGTTGAGCGTCATCCCTCCAAGGTCGATGAGCGAAATCGTCGCGATCACCGCGACCGGTATGACGGTAGCGATGATCACCGTGCTGCGCACATTGCGCAGGAAGAAGAGCAGCATCAGCACGGCGAGCAACCCGCCCTGCCAGCCGGCGGCCACCACGCCGCCTATGCTGTCCCGGACGGTGTCGGCCTGGTTCTCCTGGATCTCGATCACGAGTCCGGGCGGCAGACGGTCGCGGAGCGATGAGATCGCCTCGAGCACGCCGTCGTTCACGTCGACGGTGTTCGCATCCGGCTGCTTGTGGACGGTGAGCCTCACCGCTTCTCGCCCGCGTGAAGATGCGAACTGCTCTCCGGGCGCGTAGTCGAGCGAGATGGCGGCAATCTCCCGCAGCCGAACAGGCACCCCGTCACGGTACCCGACGACGAGCGACCCCACGTCTTCCACCGAGTCGAACTCGCCCACGGCCCGAAGCGCGACGCTCTCGTCTCCGACGGTGACGGTACCTACCGGGAGCGACACATTGTCGCCTCCGAATGCCTGAAGCACCTGGACGATCGGAATACCGGCCCTGATGACAGAATCGAGATCGAGCTCCACCATGACCGCGCGATCGCGACCGCCGAAGACCTGGGTGCGCCCCACGCCGGACACCCGCTCGACCGCCGGAACGATCGTCTCCTTCACCGCCTCGCGCACGTCGAACTCGCCGCTCGTCGAGACGACGTTGAGCTGGAGACTCGGGGTCGCGCCGGCGCTGAACCGGTAGATCACCGGCGACTCGGTACCGTCCGGAAACCCCTCCTGAACGGAGGCGAGCGCCTCACGAACGTCCACGACGGCGGTACCCATGGCCGTTCCTTCGGCGAAGGTGATCACGATCTGCGAGGACGACTCGAACGAGGTCGAACTGATGCGCTCCACGCCGTTGACACCCGCGGCAACGTCTTCGATGCTGCGCGTGATCCGACGCTCCATCTCCTGCGGTGCAGTGCCGGGGCTCACCGTCACCACCACGACGGTAGGCAAGTTGATGTCCGGAAAGAGTTCCTGCCCCACCCGCATAAGTGAGATGACGCCGAACAGCAGAAGGAGGACGAAGACCATCGCGGTCGTCACCGGATGCGTGACGCTCAGCCGGGGAATGCTCATCGCTCGTCGATCACCCTCACCGCCTCACCATCCGCGAGGAACGCGCTGCCGGCCACGATCAGCCGCTCGTCTCCCACGAGCCCCTCGAGGACATGGGAGAGGCCCTCGCTCCCGGGTCGAATCTGCACCGCCCTTTCGCGGGCAACTCCGTCTTCTTCGAGATACACGACGCTGCCGCCCTGCCGGCGCTGAACCGCGGAGACGGGCACGTGAAGCGCCTCGGGGTACCGTTCGAGCACGAACACGGCGTTCACGAACATCCCGGGCCGTAGCATTCGATCGGTGTTGGGAACTGCCACTTCTACCTCGAAGGTGCGGCTGGTCGCATCGATAATCGGCGCTACGGTGGTCACCGTGCCGTGAAACTCCTCACGATCACCGTAGGCCTCCGCGAGAACCCTGACCGGCATCCGTCCGTCTCGACCGAGAAACTGTCCGTAGAGTCGTTCGGGAACCCGGATCTTCGCGTAGATGAGCCGATCGTTGACGATCGCCGCGATGGGACTCTCCGGGCCAACGGTCTGCCCGACCTCCGCGAACACCCGCGCCACGGTACCGTCGACCGGCGCGCGTATGGTCGCGTGGCTCAGGCGCAGCTCTGCCAGGTCGACCTGTCGAGCCGCTGCGTCCAGATTGGCGCGCGCCATCTCGAGCTCTTCGTCTCCAGCGCCCTCCTCCATCAGTCTGAGCCTGCGACGCGCATTCGCCACCTGGGTTTCCGCGGCGCGGAACCTGTCCTCAGCCTCCTCGTACTCCCGCCGGGAAACCGCCTCCCCTTCAAAGAGCCGCTTGGTCCGATCGAGCGCCGAACGGGCGGTGTCGAGCGTGGCCTCCGCCGTCTCCAGGTCCGCGCGCGCGATCTCGAGCTCCTGCGACCGGGCACCGCGGACCGCCTGGCGGTACTGAGCGTCCGCCGCGTCGTAGGCGGCGCGTGCCTGGGAAACCTGGAGACGCAGCACGTCATCCTCCACGCGACCGATGATCTCGCCGGCGGCGAGGTGCTGGTTGACGCCGACCCGCAGTTCGACGATACGCCCGCCGACCTTTGGGACTATGGTTGTCGTTGCCTCCGGCGTCAGGTTTCCGGTGTACCGCACGATCCGTTCGGCGTCTGTTCGTCTCACCACGCCGATAACAACGGGGGCTCGCGCATCATCCGGCTCCGCCCGCTGCGACTCAATCAGGTGGCGCGCGGCGGGCAGGCCCAGAAAGGTGAGAACCAGGAGGACGGGTACGGCAATGCGCCACGGGCGGCGGGGCACAGACGAGGAGCGGTTCATCTATCTTAAGAGTAGGGAAGGGCCCACCGAAGGGCAATACGGCGCTGTCTACGGCCTACGCAAGCATATCGACGTTCTGGCCGAGCATGGGGTCGCTGAAGACGTCCTGCCGGCCGTTCACGGCCGAATCGCTGATCATTCCGACGAGCGCTTCGCCCTGACGCTCGACCTCGTCGATGGCCTGCGCGAGGACGGCCGTCTGCGCCTCGCGCTGAACCTGCACCTGTGCGTAGTCGGTATAACCGGACGCGATTGAGTCTACCATGCTTTAAGTATAGCGAATCCGGGCGCCGAATGACAGGCCGCGGCGACGGCCCGGCGATATCAGTGGTGCGCGAGCACCTCTTCTTCCTCCTCCTCGAGGAACTGGCTCGTGTACAGCTGATAGTACTTCCCCCGCAGGGCAAGGAGGTCGCGGTGCGAACCCTCCTCGACCACACGGCCGGAGTCGATCACGAGTATCCGGTCCGACCGGCGGATCGTGCTCAGCCGGTGCGCGATGATGAAACTCGTACGTCCCTCGAGCACGGTCTGGACCGCGTCCTGGATGAGCCGCTCGGTCTCCGTATCGACCGAGCTCGTCGCCTCGTCAAAGACGAAGAAGACCGGGTCGGCGATGATCGCGCGCGCGAAGCTGATCAGCTGCTTCTCACCGGTCGACAGAAGATTACCTCCCTCACCCACCTCCCCGTCGTAACCGTTTTCGTGCCTGGCGATGAACTGGTGCGCGTTCACGAGCTCCGCTGCGCGCCTGATCTCTTCGTCGGTCGCGTCAAGCCTGCCGTACCGGATGTTGTCGCGGATCGTTCCGCTGAACAGGTGCGGCTGCTGCAGTACGTAGCCGAGGTGTGCCTCGTGCCAGAGAACGCTTCGCTCCCGGTAGTCCCGCCCGTCGACGAGGACCTCGCCTTCGGTCGGCTCGTAGAACCGGCAGGCGATGTTGACGATTGTGCTCTTCCCGCTGCCGGTCTCGCCCACAAGCGCAATACTCTCACCCGACTCGACCGCCAGGTTGAAGTTCTTGAGCACCTGCTCGCCCTCCTTGTAGGTAAACGAGACGTTTCGAAACTCGATGCGTCCGGTGGGACGCTCCCAGTTCTCGCGTTTCGGTTCGAAAGAGTCGCCGTAGCGGGCCACGACTTCGGGGGTGTCGACGATATCCGGCTCGGTTTCGACGAGCGACATGATCCGCTCGGCGCTCGCCTGCGCGGCCTGCAGCTCCGTGATTACACGGGCAAGCTCGCGTACCGGCTCGAAGAACTGGACCGTGTACCCGATGAATGCGACGAGCGTCCCGTAGGTGATCACGCCCGCCATCACGCCGGTGCCCCCGGTCCACAGCGCAAGCGCGGTACCTATAGACCCGAGCGTCAACACGATGGGCATGTAGAGCCCACTGAAGATCGCGGTGCGCACGCTCGTCTCGCGCATCCGGTTCGTGTGCGTCGTGAACTCCCTGAGATTCGCCTGCTCCTGCACCAGGGTCTTCGTGGTCTTCGCACCCATGATGCCTTCGTTGTAGGCGCCTGAGATCCGCGAATTGGTCTTGCGCACTTCGCGATTCGCCTCGAGGATCCGCTTCTGGAAGTACATGCTCGCCACGGCGAGCGGCGGAATCACGGCGAGGACAATCAGCCCGAGCCGGGCGTTCATGCTGATCATGAAGGCGCCGATCGCGATCATCATGCTGCCGCCCCACGCGATGTCGACGAGCCCCCAGCTGATCGTGTCGCCAAGCCTCTGGGCATCGCTCGTCATGCGGGCCATAACCCACCCCACCGGCGTGCGGTCGAAGTAGCTGAACGAGAGCTCCTGCAGCCGGCGGAACCCCACCTCGCGCAGGTCATGCACGATACCCACCTCAACACGACCGGCAAGCGTGATCAGCGTGAACACATTCGCCGCCTGTACGAAAACGAGTACGCCGTAGAGCGCGAGAAATCCGACCAGACCGTCGGTCGTGGCGGGGACGATGAACCGGTCGATCGCGATGCGGTTCATCATGGGAAAGAGCGCGTCGACCACGGCCACCATGACCATGACGCAGCCAAGCCCGATGAGCTGCCGTTTGTACGGTTTCGCGAACCGCAGCAATTTCCGCCACAGCTGCGGGTCGAACTCCTTGCTGTAGTCGTGTTCCTCAAACTGGTTCACGGGTCATCTCCTTCTGCATCTCATCCTCGAGCGAGTTCTGAATCCCCCATACGCGCCGGTAGAGCCCCTCACGCCCCATCAACTCCTCATGCGTCCCGGACTCGACGATCTTCCCGTCGTCGAGGACGAGAATGAGGTCCGCGGAGGCGAGCGTGGTCACGCGGTGACTGATGATGAAGGTCGTCGCGTGCCGGGCGCGTCGAGCGAGCGCGCGTCTGATGGCGACATCGGTTTCGGTGTCGACGGCGCTGAGGCTGTCGTCGAAGATGAGAATCGGGTTGCCGGTGATGAGCGCCCGGGCGATCGCTACGCGTTGCTTCTGACCTCCTGAGAGCGTCACGCCGCGCTCGCCCACGAGCGTCTCGTATCCCCTCTCGAACCCTTCAATGTCATTGTGTATCGCGGCATCCCTCGCCGCGCCGAACACTTCCGTCTCACCGCCGTTCGCACGCGCGAGTCCTATGTTCTCCTTCAGCGTCTTCGCGTAGAGAAACGGTTCCTGGAGCACGAGGCCGACGTGCGAACGAATCCACTTCTTGTCGATCTCCTTGAGCTCGACCCCGTCGATCATGATCGACCCCGCCGTGTAGTCGTAGAGCCGCGAGAGCAGGTGGACGAGCGAGCTCTTGCCGCTCCCGGTGGGTCCGAGGATCGCGACCGTCGTCCCGGGCTCGGCAGCGAAACTGATGCCCGTCAGGATTTCGCGGCCGTCGTCGTAGGCGAAGTGCACGTCACGGAACTCTACCCGGCCGCTTATTTCGGGGCGCAGCCCCGGCTGCGGGGAGTACTCGGTCGGCGTATCGAGGATCTCCTCGATCCGTCCGAGGCTCACGGTCGCCTTGCCCATGTCCGCGAGAATCCGCCCGAGCTGCCGCACCGGCCAGAGCAACATCGCCTCGATCGCGAGGAAGACCACGATATCGCCTATGGAGAGCTCTCCCTGGATCCCGAACCAGGTTCCGGCGAGCAGGATCATCAGCATGTGCGACATGGCAAGGAAGTCGCTCGTGCCCCAGTAGACGGCAAAGACGCCGATCAGCTTCCGGCTGAGCGTTCGGAACTCGGTGTTTCGCTCCGCGAACTTCTCCTCCTCGAACCGCTGACGCGCGAAGGCCCGTACGACGCGAACGCCGGTCAGGTTCTCCTGGAGCACGGTGGACAGGCGTCCCTCGCTCTCGTCGCTCAGCTTGAAGGCCCGCTGGACGCGGCGAAAGAAGACCGCTGAGAAGAGGAAGATCACCACGACAATGGGCAGCGACATCAGCGCGAGAGGTACGTGCAGCGAGAAGAGCAAGGGGTAGGCGGTCGCGAGGAGGATCCCTGCGCGCCCCACCTCGACGAGCTGGACCGCGAGGAACCGCCGCACCGTATCCACGTCGCTCGTGCTCCGCTGGATCAGGTCGCCGGTCTCAGCCTTGACATGGTAGTCGTATGAGAGGTGCTGCAGATGGTCGTAGAGCTCCTCCCGAATCCGCTGTGCCGTTCGCTCGCTCGCCACCGCCGACCATTTGCGCTGGAAGTACTGAAACACGCCGCCTGCGATCGTGACTGCGATGATGAACAGCCCCGGAACCCAGAGATTCGTCGCCAGGTAGGCCACCGTAACGCGATTGGTAACCCATTCTGCGATCGCCGGGGGAAGGTCTACCGGCCGGTCGCCAAGAACTGAGTCGATCGTCAGCCGAACGACGAGCGGCACCACGTAGGCCGCCATGGTCGCAACGGCCACCGCGAGTATCGCGCCTGCGTAGGTCAGCTTGTACCCGTACATGTACTTCCATACCGAGGAGAGTTTCGCGGGCTTCGATGTCTGGTCCGTGTTCTTCATAGGTTAACCACTCGAGCAAAACGACACCTGTGCCGTGATGCGCTTAACGCGCATACGGCACAGGCCCGACAGGCGTACTGAGAATCTGGCAGTTGGCTACGAAAGTCGGATGCGGTTCAGACCGGGCGGCCCGGCATCCTCGTACGCTCAGGCAGGCAACTACCGAACTCAGCGCGCGCAGAACCAGCGCCACTGGCGACGACGATAAGGGTTCCGTGCTTCATCAAAGTTGCCTCCTGAAAAAGGGTGTACCACATATGCACCCAGCTCGCACCTTTGTCAACACCTTTGCGGCCTTTTTTGCGGTCTTTTTTTCGCACCCCGCTACTCGACGTCCTTGCTGGTCAACGGGTAATCCCGCTGCGGGAGGTTGCCGACCCAGCTTCCGCTCGCCGCGGACGCTGCATCCGGCCGATGCCGTCCGGCGATCGTCCTCCCCGCCTTCGTGCAGTGCTCGTGGCTCGTGGTGATGAAGACCTTGTACCCGCGCTGGTTCCCGCCGACCGCGGTACCGACGACGAAGACGCCCGCAACGTTCGTCTCCATCGTTGCCGGATCGTGCACGGGCCTGCGCTCCTCGCCCTCGACGGCAACGCCGAGTTGTTCGTAGAGACGCTGATCCATCTCGAATCCGGTCGCAAGGTAGACGAAGTCGCTTGCGATCTCGCGCTTCTCTCCGTCGGATGCGAGCGAGCGCAGGACCGTGACTCCCGGTCTGATCTCCTGCGGTTCGGTCAGCGGGTAGAAGTCCACCTGACGGTTCCTGATCAGGAGGTCGATCTCCAGATGCAGCCGCGAGATGAGCCGTTTCTCGTCGAGCTCAGCTCCGCGGTAGCTGATCGCAACGTGCGCGCCGGCACGCCAGCAGCGAAGCGCCGCCTCCACCGCGGAGTTTCTCCCGCCTACGATAAGAAGCCGGCGCCGGAAGTAGAGGTGAGGATCGCTCCAGTAGTGGGTGACATGCGGGAGATTCTCCCCCGGCACGTCGATGAGACGCGGCCGGTTCATGTCGCCGGTCGCGAGGATGACGGAACGGCTGCGATAGCGTCGCTCCGCGCCGGTGAGATCCCGGGTTGTGGCGGCGAAATCTCCAGAAACCCCGCCTACCTCGCTGACCGTCTCGTAGGTGTTGATCTCCAGATCGAAGAGCTCGACCACCTGCCTCAGGTAGGCGAGGTAGTGCTCGCCGGTGACGATCTCCTGCGCGGCCGTCTGGATGGGAACGCCGGCGATCGCGATCCACTCGGGACTCGAGAAGAAGTGCGTGTTTCGCGGCCATCGGGTGATCGTGTTGCCGATCTGGCCGGAGTCGAGGTGCATATAGCTCAAGCCGGCACGCTTCAGGACGGTCGCCATCTCGATCCCGATGGGACCGGCGCCAACGAGCAGAGCATCGTAGATCATTGTTGCAAGGTAGCACCTCTACGGGCGCTGTGATAGGCTCGCGCCATGAAGATCGACGGCGAAGTGATCGAACCGGAGGAGCTCAGCGCCGAGTTTCGCCGCCTCATGGAGAGCCAGCAGGATCGCCCCGACGTCCTGCGGCTGCCGGAAGACGAGGTGCGCGGGCTCGCGGTCGAGCACGTGATCAACAAGCACCTCATTCTGCGCGAAGCCCGCCGCCGCTATCCGGAGGTGCAGCCCGACGAGGTCCGCAGACGCGTACACGAGCTCAAGAAGCGGTTCGGCCAGGAGTTCGATCCGTCGCAGCACCGGGAGGCGATCGAGGATGACGTGCGCGCGGACAAGCTTGTGAGCGAGGTTCAGGCGTCGGTCTCCAAGGCCGGCGAAGAGGCCCTCCGCGCGGAGTACGAGGAGAACCGCTCGAGCTATGCGGAACCCGAGCGCGTGCACGTGAGCCACATCGTGCGGCACACATTCGGCGGGGCGGACCCGGGAGTCGCGCTGAAACAGATCATGGAGGCGCAACGACTGCTGAAGT
>SLST01000263.1 GCA_007130265.1 Spirochaetales bacterium | reverse complement strand
ATTTGCTTGTGCAACTCGTACAGGGGGATCAAACGCAGGCTTCTCTTGGGATCGACGAGCAGACGATCAAGGAACTCGACTTAGATCCTGCGTTGCTGGGCTTAGGCACTGAAGTCACGGACCAGGAAGTCGACCGCGATATCCCGGAACCTCCGATCACCCGAGAAACCGTCGAGCAAGCGGTGCAACAGTTCCGCGATTTGTTCTGAAACAGATGCGATTCGATTGACATGCAATTTGCCGCGTAGAATAAGGAGCAGTGACGTGACAGGGACAATCATTCATGCACTTCTGGCCATGATGGGCGTCGCGATGTTGTTCATGCTGACCATGCGCATACTTTTCTTTGGCGAGAGCAAAGAGGCGGACCCCTTAGCGCTCAATGCATTGACAGCCGGATTGAAGAAAAACAGGTTGCGAATGCAAAGACGCCTTGGTTGGCTGGAAAAATTAGTCGATGAATCGATGGGGGACCTGGCCGTTCTGAGGTGTTCGGTAGAAAAGTTTCGCTGCCGGGTCGAACGATTTCACTCCGCCCTGGTCGTAGTAGCAAACACCGCAATGGGGGTTGGCTTCTTCGGCACCGTCGCATCGATCGCCAGCATGGCGGGAGGGCAGGTTGAATTGCCCATCATTATCGGAGTGGGCATGCGAAGCACTATGGTCGGCCTGGTGATTGCGCAACCTGGAATCGCTTACCATGGATTAACGGACAGCAAGGTGATGCGATTTCTCGATCAGATCGACGCCGTCCTTCAGGCCTTGGACGAACACCTCGGTTCCCAGACGGTGCAACCGGTAGTTCCGCCGAACGTTCCGCTACCGCGTCTGAACCTGATCCCCACGACAACGCCTGAAGTCCTCGTGCATGGCAAAGCATTTGAAACAGTCGCGTCATTGCCGGACGTGAGTCCTAATCAGATCATTATGGATATCTTTGCGAACACAAGCTGGAAGGAATCGACTAATGATTAGACGACGATCACGAAACGGAAATACTGGAGCGTTGACGGTGCCCTTGGCGATGGTTGACACATGGCTCTTGCTGGTTGGCATCACTGTGATCAAGGCGGAGTTTGACATCGCCAAAATTCCCTTGCCTGAATTGATGGTGATTCAGGACAGGAAGGCAACTGGTGAGGCGTCTCCGGCCTTGACGATCACCATCTTGTCGAGCGGTGAGCTGCAATTTGGCGATGTTCCCATCTCCATCGCCGATGTTGCGGCAGCAATCAAGGCCGAGCCAGATAATTCGCGCCCAGTCAAACTGAACCTCGAAACGAACGATGACGGTCAAGGAAATACAACGGCATTCCTGCAGCTAGTTCGTGAACTCTCCCAGGTCGGGCTAGGCCACCGAATCAATATACCTGTCAAGAAACGTCAGATTAGCGAGTGAAAGTACCATGAGAGTCAATTGGATCGCTGGAATATCATTCATCGTGTTGCTCATGGGCTGCGCGCCCCAGAATCGGCTGCGTCCAACCGCCCGTGAAGTCTGTATAGCCAACGCGTTATATGGCCAATCCGGCAGCGAAGAAACGTTGCCGACAAACACGTACGATCCTGGTGACCGTGACTCCATGCTCGCGGGAGTCCCATCGCCTTGCCCGGACCTCGCGATGGCGGTGGACCGTGGAGACGCTCGAGTAGCCGGCCCTATCACCGAAGAGGCCTATCGGGGTTGGACGGCAACCGCTGAGCTACAGATAAAGCTGGAAGGGCAACTTGGAAAACGAAAGCACCTGCGCGATCTATTGAAATTGGCCGAACACAATGAGAACCGTTTTATAGACCACTTCACGCTGCCCGGCTTTCTTCCAGGTGAATCGGCAGACCGTCAACTCCGCATGTTTCAAGTGATTCGCGAAAGGCTGAATCGAGAAATACAATTCACGGAGGAATACATCGCGAACTTGGGCCATCAATTGACCAGTCGCGAGACGAGAGAACCATAAGCGTCGGCTCATGCCCATCGACCTGTTTGGCCAGTTAATACAGACTGGGTGAAAGAATAAGGGGTTGTCAAGAAAAAACGATGAAAATGGGAAATTGCTACTTTGATGTTTCCGCTCGGGAACTCCGGGAGACTATGCCGGATGGTATACGGGTTGTAAAGGTTGGCCCTCCATTTGATATGGTGTTCTGGGGCATCAAGTGTCTCCGTCCAATTCGCCGGCTTACGGCGCACTTTAACCTTCGAGAGTATTTCAAAAGAGACGAGACTGAGCTTCACAAAGCGTTACAGTCAGACCTCGTAAGACGAGCATGCCAAGTGTTTGATTGTTCTCCCATCGTAGAAGCGAAGGCATTAGCCGCCGCCCAACTATTGACTGAACTTGATCCACACTGGGCTGTGCATGTTGCTCGTTTTCCTCCAGCTTTGCATGCTTCTATCCTGTATTTGGCTGATCGCGTGCCCTGCTACCGTCAACTCGTACACAGATGTCCCGGCTTGGCCGTCGACGTTCTGCGGAATGCGGTCACAGTTTGTGGTAAGCAGTTAGCCAGTGCAGATGATTATCTACACGTATTTCTTGAGGGTGGCATCAAGGATGTCGCTGCGAGGTTGGATTGGCCCACCGGGACCATGGGGATTCTGAAACGTCTATGGGTTCCGGCAGCCAGCTTCAAAGGTATCGACGCTCTTAAGAAGCGACTATCATCCAATGATCCCGCCGGTCGTCGCGCTCGGCGATTGTTGCCGCATTGTAAGCAGATTACGTTTGACGCCATTCGAGTAATAAGCGATCCTGTATCGTTTGATCGCGTTCAGAATTCGTTTCTGATTGATCTTTGTAGCAGTGCTCCTGCGGGATACGACGCCGGTACGGGAGAATGGAAACTTCTTTCCCTCCTTTTGAAGGTCGGCGCACGTTCCCCGCACCTTCGAGTCCCAAGCATTTGCACCACGGAACAGTTAAAAAGACTGTTTCAACGCTATTTTGCAGGTCTGAGCTGGCGGACAGCAAACGCTATTATCGAACTGAAGTTCCCTCGGCCACCTTTTCTGCCTGACGACTCCTGTTTTCAATTCGTCGAGGGTCCTTTTGAAGCTCTCGCTGAGGCAGTAGAAATGGGGCCGAATTGCCTTGCAGAAATGATTCCGGAGGTCGCCAGAGGTGAACTCTACATCTTAAGAGTTTTGCCTGATTCAAAACGTCGGATTGAGCGAGCATCGCTGGTGATCTGCCCACGAGCAACCACCGGGGGCCGAAGCGTCTGGGGATTTGATGACGCGAGAACCAAACACAATGGCCCTATAGGTGAATCGACAGCAAGAGCCATCAATGCGTTTCTTTGCCGAGTTCAAGCGGGTGTCTCAGAAGCCGATCTGTTTCACAAGTTGCCGACTTAATGCCACAAGGGGGGCTTGATATGTGCTTACCGAAACGGTGCCTATGTGGCGGTTGTCCTGCGCAGTCTGCCTTGCGAGTCAAACGCAGGAACGTTCGGCGAACCTTTTGGTGAAGCATGGGTCTACTCTGTTTGAATGCTTTGGTCAAAGTCTCTGAAGTGAGCACGTATAACTGGAGGCTACTTCGATCGCAAGCTATTCCAAGCTTGCACATCGGCTTGTGTAGCCGCCCATAGCCTGCCGGGCCAAGGTTACGGCCTCTAGGGCCAAACGGCCTCCGCTGTCACCCTGGCTCAGATTTTTTCGAAATGTGCCGATCGTTGCAAGTTCCTTTGGCAGCGGGATTTGCGATGTCTTTCCAGGCTTCCGTTTCTGCTGCGTTTCGTAACCTTGCCGGTCGTAACCATGATTCGGGTAAAGGCAATGTAGTGCGCCGCGCTGATTTTTCAGGAGATGTAAACATGCCTGCCGAGCTTTCGGAACTCGCCTTATCGAACGCGCAGCTTGCGCTGCTGGAACGCATTGACATCCGGAACGTCAGGGACTTTGCTTTGCACTTCTATCTTCCTCAGCAGCACCGAGCGCTCGCCGAGTTGTTCGGAATCGATCTGCCTGAGGCCCAGCGTTTGGTAACCGAGGCCGCCAAGGAGGTGCCCGAGGTCGAACTCGACACGTTGCTGCGCGAAACGCATCGAGTTCATGGGTTTGGCGTTCTGCCTCCGGAGTCTGACACCAAGAAAGGCAATTAGCGATGTTGAACGCACAGGATCGCTTGCGGCGCGAACTTCGCGGCGTTACGAACAAGGCAGTCGAAACGCTGGTGGCGAGCGGCTTCCAGGGCCGCGATGACATCGAAGACGTCATTCGCAGCAATAGGGATGGTCGGAAGATGCTGACCGCATTGCTTGATGTCTCCGACGACGAATTGAAGAGCATGATGGCCTGGACCCATTGGCCTGAGCAGACGGGTGTGACCTTGAGCGGTCCGTGCCCCCTGGGTGGTGT
>SLST01000099.1 GCA_007130265.1 Spirochaetales bacterium | reverse complement strand
CTCGTCCTAGCCGATAGACGAAGGGGGCATCTATCGCTTCCCGGGGAGGACTCGAACCCCCACTAGCAGAGCCAGAATCTGCGGTGCTACCATTACACAACCGGGAAATCTATGCCCGTACGATACCAATCCGGACGCCCGGTGTCAACCCATTACTCGGAGTCGTAGTTCAGGAGGGTATGCACCCGAACCGGCGCAAGCCGACGCTCGTACTCGAGAAACGGCAGCCCGATCACGCAGAAAACCTCGTGTACCGAGCCGCCGGCACGCTCGATCAAGTCGACTGTCGCACGCACGGTGCCTCCGGTGGCGATCAGGTCGTCGACGATGAGAACCCGCTCGCCGGGACGAAGATCCTGCTGATGCATCTCGACCGTGTCGCTGCCGTACTCCAGTTCGTAGGTGAGGCTTACCGTCTCGCCGGGGAGTTTCCCCTGCTTCCGGACAAGCTGCAGCGGCAGGCCGAGATCGAGCGCCAACGGCGCCCCAAAGAGAAACCCTCGCGCTTCGATCGCGGCGATCGCGTCGAGCCCGGCGGACCGGTAACGCGAGACCATCTGAGACACACAGTGGGCAAACGCTGCCGGATCCATGAGAATACTCGTGATGTCGTAGAAAAGGATCCCCTTCTTCGGGAAATCGGGGACCTTGCGGATTACGGCGTCGAGATTGAAGGCGGTGTCCATAGCTCGGCAAGCGTACGGGGAGAGTCCGCCTCTGTCAAACGGCTCACGGATAGGTGCTGCGGAATCTCTCCACGCGGGCGCTTGCGTCGAGATCGAGCGAATCGTGCGTGCCGCTGCGCAGCAGGTGGTAGCCGAGCCCCGCGATCATCGCGCCGTTGTCCGTACAGAGCTCGAGCGTCGGGAACCGGACCTGAAGGTCCGTGCGCGCGGCCAGAGACGCCCGCATCCGGGTGTTCGCGGCGACACCGCCGCCGACCACGACGCGGGTGAGCCCGGTGTCGGCGACCGCGCGGTAGAGCCGTCTGAGAAGCATGTCCACCGCCGCTCGTTCGAAGCTCGCGGCGATGTTCTCCGGCGATCTCTCCGACGCGCCGTTCCAGAACTGGTCGAGCTGGTTGATAACCGCGGTCTTCAGCCCCGAGTACGAGACATCGTAGCGGTGACCGGCTTTGTGAAGGCTTGCATCCGGAAACGCGAAGGCGCGGTCGTCGCCCTTCCTGGCCAGGCGGTCAATCGCGACACCCCCGGGGTACCCGAAGCCGTAGTACTTGGCGACCTTATCGAACGCTTCGCCGCACGCGTCGTCGATCGTCGTTCCGAGCACTTCCATCGACAGGGGGCTTTCCGAGCGCGCGATAATCGTGTGCCCTCCGGATACGAGCAGTCCCAGGAAGGGGTACTCTACGGGCGAGGCGAGTTGCGGTGCGTAGAGATGCGCCAGCATGTGATTTACGCCCACGAGAGGCGCGCCGAGCCCGTAGGCGAGCCCTTTCGCGAAGGAGAGTCCGACCACGAGCGAGCCGACGAGCCCCGGTCTGTTGGTCACCGCGACGCCATCGAGATCCCTCGGGTTCACTCCCGCTCGGGCAAGCGCTCGCCGGTATACGCCGACAATCCACCGAGTGTGTGTCCGGCTCGCGATTTCGGGAACCACGCCCTGGAAAGGTGCGTGCTCGTCGAGTTGCGTCGCGATCACCTGCCCCAGCACGGTAGCGCCGTCCTCGACAACCGCGACCGAGCACTCGTCGCAGGAGCTCTCGACCCCGAGAACGATCATCCTTCGCCACCCCCTGCGATGTTAACCGGCCTCACGAGTCGTGAAACCGGGACGAATCGGTAGCCGTGCGCTTCCAGAACAGGATACACCTCGAGGAGTATCTCAGCCAGCAGTGGTACCGTCACGTGCCCGATCATCACCACGGGCTCGCCCCGCTGCGACAGTTCGAGAGCGTGGCCGAGCGCGGAGAGTATCGACTCACGCGTGCGCCAGTTGTCGAGAAAGACGGCGCGCTCGGCGAAGGGGATCCCGACTTCCGCGGCAACCGACCGACCCACGGTATCGGCAGACGTGCGGCTGTCGAGGAAGAACAGACCTCTCTCGTGCAGCGTCGTGAGGACCGTCCGCATCAGCCGGGTGTCCGTCGTCGCAAGGGAGCCCATATGGTTGTTCACGCCGATCGCTCCCGGCACCGTCCTGAGATTCTCACGGATCGTCGCGGCGATCGTCCCGGAAGGATCGGCAGGACCGATCGACCCGAGTCCGGGGTCGGCCCCACGCAGAGCCTCCATGGGCTGGTGGAGCATGATCTCCTTTCCAGCCGCCGCCGCGAGAGCCGCGGCCTGGACGGAGTAATCAAGCTGAGGCAATACGGAGACCGCCATCGGTCCCGGGAATCTCAGGAACCGGTCGTACGCGTCGAGCGAGTTTCCCGCGTCGTCGAGTACGAGGACGAGCGGTCCGCGGAGGTCGGGCGGGACGGTCGCCGCGGGAAGCCACCATAGCTCTTCGGGGCCGGAGCCGTCCGGCGGCTGAGGCACGGCGCTCGGCGCTGCGTCCGCGTCGGTCTCGGTGTCCGCGTCGGTCTCGGTGTCCGCGTCGGGTCGAGGAGGCCGTTCAACGGGCGGATCGGTCGGAGGCGTTGACGCGTGCGGCGCATCCGGAGCCGAGAAGTCATACGCGTCGTACGTCACCGGCTCGTCCCGATCGACCGGTTCGGGCAGCAGCGCGATGATGAGCCCGAGCAACAGCGCGATGACGGCCAGGAGGCCCACGAGCAGCGTCCGGTCCCGACCGAGTCGTCGCGGTGTGCGCTTCCCTCTCTGCCTCACGCTATATCATCGATCTGCCCGACAGGATTGTTGAGACTTCGAGCGTCTTAACTATGCACAAACTCCTCGACCTCGGCTGCGTGCTGTCGCAGCTTCCGCAACGCCCGCATCTCTATCTGTCGCACCGTCTCCGGACTAATCCCCATCTCATCGCTTATGCGTTTCAACGTGTACTTCTTGCCCCCATAGAAGGCAAAGCGGTAGAGGAGTATCTTCTTCTCCTTCTCCCGCAGCCGCTCGAGGAACCGCAGAGTCTCCTCACGCATCACCTGCTGCATGATTTCGGTCTCCGGGGAATAGCTGTAGTCCTCGAACACGTCGTGCAGCGTACCTGTCTCGGAGTTGATGTCGCTGTCGAGCGAGACGGGGCCGCTGGAGATGCTCAGTATCTGAGCCACCTCACCGCTCGGCATGCCCACTTCACGGGCAACTTCCTCGACGCTCGGCCGGCGTGAGTGCGTCTGACTCAGCGTGTTGTACGCACGCTGTATCTTGCGCAGAGCGTCTTCCTTGCGGTGAGGCAACCTGATGCTGCGCCGCTTGTTGCTCAGCGCGCGCGTGATCGACTGTTTGATCCACCACGACGCGTAGGTCGAAAACCGAACCTTCTTGCGGTGATCGTACTTGTTCGCGGCTTTCAGTAACCCGAGGTTTCCTTCCTGGACGAGGTCGAGCAGTCCGACGTCCGAGGAGACGTAGGCCTTTGCGATCTTGACGACCAGTCTGAGATTCGCCTCGACAAGCTCCTGTCGCGCCTGTTCATCGCCCTGCTCGATCCGCCGCGACAGCTCGAGCTCTTCCTCGAACGTCAGCAACCGGGTGTTGCGTATCTGGCTGAAGTACGCCTTGAGCGCGTCATCATCTCGTACGGTCTTACTCTTTTTTCTGGCCATACTTACTCCCACATAGGATATAGCAAAGTACGTGCCAATGTCAGCGCCTCACACCGTGCTTTTAAGTGACTTACACAAAGCGACTTACACGACCAATACTTCAGACGCCATAACCGTCGACGGAAGTGTGCAGAATTGTATACGAGCGATTCGACCCGCTTACAAAGAATCATACACCGAGGCAGCTCGCTCGGGATTCACAACCTGCGCGGAGACGGTATGCTCATACTGACGAACGATCATGTCCGCAATTCCCAGGCTGCCGGTGCGGGACATCATCCGGGCATACTCTTCGTAGAGCATGTCCTCAAAGATGTCCTGCGCCATTCCGCCGTCGAATAGATCGTCCTCGCGGTTGAGTGTAGCACGCATGCTGTCGAGCATCTGTTTTGCGAACAGAGACTCGAACTCCTGCGCAACGAAGCGCAGCTGGGTCCGATCGTCACCAGACGGCAGTTCGGGCCGCAGCTGCGTGGCGTTCCATCGAGCCATGCTCGCCCCTATCGCTTCCATCTCTTCTACCTCTTCAGCGCGGCGGCGATACCGAGCATCGAGTCGCTCGTCTGAATGGCCTTGGAGTTCATCTCGTAAGCCCGCTGAGCGACGATCATGTTGACCATCTCCTGAACCACCTCGACGTTCGACAGCTCGAGAAACTTATGCAACGTCTGACCCATGCCATCGAATCCCGGCTGCGCGGCGATTGGATCGCCGGACGCGCTCGAGACCCGGTAGAGATTGTCCCCGATTGCCTGAAGACCTGCCGGATTCACGAACCGGTAGAGCTCGAGCTGCCCGACGTCGATCGGGTCATCGAGTCCGGGAAGCTTCGTCGTCACCCGTCCGTCCTGCGATATGCTGACCGACTCCCGGATAAATCCCTCCGGAAGGATGACCTCCGGGATAAGACGATAGCCGTTACTGTCGACGAACTGGCCGTTGGAATCGATCTTGAACGAACCGTCACGTGTGTAGGCGAAGCTTCCGTCGTACAGAAGGACCCGAAAGAAGCCCTCCCCCTGAATCGCAATGTCACCGACATTTCCGGTGTTCTGGAGCGAGCCCTGAGTGTGGATCTTCTGAGTCGCACCAACCTTCACGCCGTGTCCCACCTGCACCCCGACGGGCACGAGCGTCTCTTCGGTAGCAGGAGTTCCGGCCATGCGGACGGTGTGATAGAGCAAGTCCTCGAAGTCAGGCCGATTCTTCTTGAAACCGGTCGTGTTCACGTTCGAAAGGTTGTTGGCGATCGTGTCTATGTTGAACTGCTGACCGACCATACCCGACGCGGCAGTCCACAGTGATCTCATCATGATGCTACTCCTTACAGCCTGATCGCTTCGTTGATCAGCTTCTGCGTCATCTGATCGTGTGACTGGATCGCACGCTGATTTGCTTCGTAGGCGCGATTGACCTCGATCAGCTGAACCATCTCGGTCACGGGATTGACGTTGCTCGTCTCGAGAAACCCCTGACGAACCTTCGGGCGCCCGTCGTCGATGATGAACGCCTCACCGGATTCCTCGGTCGTGGCCCAGAAACTGTCACCTTGTTTCCGCAGATAACGGGTGTTTCTCATGTCGACGATTCGCAGACGGTCGACCTCTACCGTCTCTTCCCATTCGTTCTCCCGCATACTCACGAGTCGGAGCGGATCGTCGGCGAGCGCGGCGTTCTCAAAGATCACCCCGTCTTCATCCACGACGAAGTTGTTCAGTTTCAGCTGGATGGGTCCGTCCTCTCCAAGCACCGGATACCCCTGCTTCGTCACGAGCATCCCTTCAGGTCCAATCAGGAAGCTGCCGTTGCGGGTGTACCGTTCGCCGTACGGGGTGTCGACGACAAAGAACCCCTTCCCTTCGAGGGACAGGTCAAAGGCGTTGTCCGTCTGACGAAGGCTTCCCTGGCTGAAGACCGTGTAGTACTCGTTCGTCTCCACACCCGTGCCGACGCTGCCGACCACGGGAGCGACATCGTAGGAGCCCACGGGGAAGCTGCGCAGAGGAATCTGACGCACTCCGTCGTCGCTCATCCGCCGGATCAGCAGCTCCGGGAACGCTTTCTGGATGGGAGTATCGCGCTTATACCCGTCGGTATCGACATTCGCGAGGTTGTTGGAGAGCGCGTCAAGACGGTTCTGCTGAACCACCATCCCGGCAGCTCCGGTATACATGCCTCGTAGCACAGAAGCCTCCCTGACCTGAGTATCGGCGGGGAGAGAGGCATGGATTAGACCGGAAGTCAACTTGAAGGGAAAGCCAAGAGTGAGATTCGAACTCACGACCTGCTCATTACGAGTGAGCTGCTCTGCCCCTGAGCTACCTTGGCAAGCTACGATCATCGATCGACGCGCCATGGAATATACCGGATCGCCGCGTGATTGTGAAGACCGTCGAGACCCGTCGGTCGAGACCGTCTGGCCCTACTGCTTGCGCCGCGAGTTCACGAACCGAACGAACTCATTGATGTTCTTCAGGATGATGCGGTCCTGCTCGACCTCGAGTCGTCGCTGACTCACGAAGTGGTTCAGCACATGGCGGGTTTCCTCGGTGGACAGGCCTGCCCAGTGCGCCACATCCTCCTGCGTCGTGGAGAACACGCGCTCATCCGTCTCGTCCTCCGGTTGTCCGCGCAGCTCGTTCAACATCAGGAAAACGTCGGCCACCCTCGCCTGCGTGTCATCAAGCGTGAGTATCATGAACCGTCTGCGTTGGTCGTAGATACGCTTTGTGAAGAGCTTCAGGAGTTTGAGCGCGATCGCGGGATTGCCCCGCATCAGGATCTCGAAGTTTTCCCGGTTGAACTCGAGACACTTCACTCGTTCCGCGGCGATCGCGGTTGCCGAACGGGGTGCCTCTTCGAGAATCGCCATCTCACCGAAGATCTCTCCCGGCTGCAGGACGTCGACCGTCTTCTCGATGTCCCCCATGATCTTCGAGATCTGAACACGGCCCTGCTGTATGAGATAGAACGCGTCGCCGGGCTCGTACTCGCAGAAGATGATCTCTCCGGGCTGATACCCGACGGCAAATCGCTCAAACGCCTCGAGGTTCATATCAGCCGCCTCCCGCCTTGATCGCGCGTCGGACCTTGCGCATCAACGCCTCACCGACACCCGGCATACTCGTGATCTTCTGGTAGAAACTCTGAGCACGCTGGGTATCTCCCTTCTCCTGGTACGACTGACCGACGTAGTAAAGCGCATCAGGAAGCTCGGGGATCTTGGGGTAGCGCTGGATAAGACCGGTGAAGTGCTTGATGCACGCGTCGTGCTGCCCGAGACTGGAGAAACACCGCCCCATCTCAAAGAGCGCCTTGATGCGGTACTCTTCATCCGTGCCCGTGTCGGCGATTCGCCTGAAGGCCCGCATCGCATCCGCGTACTTCTGTTGGCTGAAGGTGCTCACCGCAGCGTAGAACTCCTTTGCGGCGTCCGAGAGCTGTCTGCCTGCGTCCGGATTCGTCGTCTCGGTCGGTGAGGCGGCTTCGACCCCGTCAATGTTCGGTCCTTTGCCCGATCCGTACTGCTGAAGGAACTGCTCGGCTGTCTGCGCGAGCTCGTTCGCCCGGGTATGGAGTCGGCCCGACGGGTAATAGGTGAGGTAGCGGCGGAACGCGTAGAGCGCCTGCTCGTACCGTTTCTTGCCCAGATAGTACTGCCCGATATTGAACAATCCCGACTCCGGATCGACCTGTTCGTCCTCGGCAAGCAGTGCACTTACCTTCCCGTGCATCCTTCGAAGCTGATTGCTGAATACCTTGAGCATCTTCATGATGATGCGCGTGTTCTGGCTGACCAGCTGCTCGAACTCGGGCACGGTGAACATGATCACCGAGGCGTCCGCGAGGACCACCGCATTCTCTTCCCGGGGATACTTGCCCAGCGCGCTCTTCACTCCGAAGAACTCTCCGGTCTGAATGTAGTCGTGGATCTCCTGGCCGGTCTCGATGTCCGTTGAGTTGAGACTGATGCGCCCGGATTTGAGGATATAGATCCTGTCGCTTACATCGCCACGGAAGTAGATGACCGAGTTGGCCTTGAAGGTCATGGGACGCGGCACCTGGTTAGCTCCTGGGTAGTACTGTAAACACTCGCATCTATTATATCAACAAAGTTTTGTTCCGCACCGGTTCAACCGAAAGGTATACTGAGGAGGAGATGATCGATCTGCACGCTCACTCGACCGCCTCCGATGGCTCGTTGACGCCGACCGAGCTCGTGTCGCTCGCACGGTCGGAGGGGCTCGCGGCGATAGCGCTGACCGACCACGACACGGTGGCCGGCCTCGACGAGGCCACGAAGGCCGCCGAGCGACTCGACATCGGTTTCATCGCGGGCATCGAGCTCGAGGTCGAGTGGGACAGCGGGGTCTTCCATATCCTTGGACTCGGCCTCTCGCACTGGGACGGTCTCTTCGAGACCCGTCTCGAAGAGACTCGCTCACGACGCACGCGCCGAAACGAGTCGATGGTTGAGCTGCTGCGGCGTGCGGGAATTCCCATCGCCTACGAGGAGCTGCTGCGCATGGCCGGGCACGACACGGTAGGACGGCCGCATTTCGCTCGTTGGCTCCTGCGACACGGCGTGGTCAAGACGCTGCAGGAAGCCTTTGACACGATGATCGGCGAGGGGCAACCATTCTATCTGCCCAAGGAGGGTCTCAGCGTGGGCAAGACCTGCGACCTTGTTCACTCGGCAGGTGGACGCGCCGTACTCGCGCATCCGCAGACACTGCGGCTCGGGTGGGAGGAGCTACGCAAATCGCTCAAACGGTGGCGGGGCGAGGGACTCGACGGCATCGAGGCCTACCATGCCAATCTCACCCGTCGGGACGCCCATCGGCTCGTCGCGATCGCTGAGGAGCTCGGGCTGCTCGTCACCGCGGGCAGCGACTATCACGGACCGCCGAGAACCGATCGACGACTCGGGCGCACCTGCGAGGGAATGGCCATTGACGATCGATTCCTCGAGCCGTTCAGAGGAGCACGTGAACCTGATTGAGCGCATCGGGGCAAAGACGGTAACGCAGTTCGGCCACTTCCTCTACGCGGCGGGCTACGTCGTCGAGGTGGCTCGGCAGGTGCCCCGCTTCCTGGCTCGCCGCACGACCGGCAGCCGGGTTCTGACGATGCAGGTTCTGTTCACCGGGGTCGAGGCGCTCAACGTCATAGCGGTAATCAGCCTGGGAATAGGAACGGTCATCGTCATCCAGGGGCTCAGCCTGCTGCCGCAGTTCGGTCAGGGCAGGCTCATCTACAGCATACTCATCATCGTGATCACCCGCGAGCTCGGCCCCATTCTCACCGCACTCATCGTGACCGCGCGGTCGGGCACCGCGATCGCGACGGAACTCGGCAATATGGTAGTCAACCACGAAATCGAGGCGTACTCGGTCACGGGCATCAACCCGATTCAGCATATCGTCGTCCCGCGGCTCATCGGCGTCACCTTCAGCACCTTCCTGCTCAATCTTTACTTCAATGTCTTCGGCCTGCTCGGATCGTTCGTCGTAACGCAGTTCGTCAACCCGATTTCGCTCGATGAGTACTGGAGCGGCCTGCTCGATGTGTTGAGCATGACCGACGTTGCCTCGAGCATCGTCAAGAGTCTGGTCTTCGGTGCGATCACCGCGCTCGTCGCGACCTTCCACGGTCTGCAGGTCGAACGTTCCTCTACCGAAATACCGGTTGCGGCGATCAGATCGGTCGGACGCGGCATCACGCTGCTCATCGTGGCAAACGCGGTGATCACCCTGGCATACTACTTGTGAGGCTCCATGGATCAGATGCTGACCGACGAGACGATCGCGCCGGCGTGTCGACTGTCCGGCATTTCGGTTACTACCGAGTCGGCGCCGATCCTCGAAGAGGTCAGCGTCGAGTTTCCCGCGCATGCGTGCACCGTCGTTATGGGGCCGTCCGGCTCGGGGAAGAGCACCCTGCTGAAGGTCGCCGCCGGCCTCGTCGTCGCCGACGAGGGAACCGTCGAGATCCTTGGGGTCGATCCGGCCCGCGCCTCCGACCGTGACCTGGAGAAACTCCGCGCCCGCAACGGTTTCGTCTTTCAGGACGGGGCGCTGTGGCAGAACATGAGTCTCTACGACAACCTCGCGCTTCCCCTCCGGTACCACGAACGCGAACGCGACGACGCAGCCGTGCGGCGTCGCATAACCGAGCTCACGCGCGAGCTCGGAGCCGATCGCCGGCTCGGTCTGCGACCGGCGCAGGTCTCCGCGGGAGAGCGCAAGATCATCTCTTTCATCCGCGCCATCGTGACCGAACCGGAACTGCTGTTCATGGACGAACCGACGACAAGCATTGACTCGGAACGCTACACACTCCTGATTGCCAGGCTTCGTTCGATACGCGAGAGCGGCAGGACGATCATCGCGGTGACCCACGATGCCCGGATCGCGAGCCGTATTGCCGACTATATTCTGGTCGTGAAGGAAGGCCGCGTGCTCAGATTCGGGTCGCTGCGCGAGATCTCCCGCTGCGGGGATGCTGAAGTCGAACGCATTCTGACCGATGTTCTGAGTGAGACGGCAACGTACGATGGAGATATACTTGATCTGCTCGACCCGGACGAGAGTCCGTTCGCCTGAAACTCGCGAATTGACGCGGACGTGGTCGTCGGCTAGACTCGAGGCAGTATGAGATTGCGGTACCGGTATGCGAATCAGGTCGTGGGGGTTTTCGTGATCGTGGCGGTCGCGCTCACCATGATCCTTATCGTGCTGCTCGGCGTGAATCAGCGGTGGTTCCGACGCAACTATGAGTACTACGCCAGATTCGACACGGCTAAAGACGTTTCGGTCGGCATGTCCATCACCTTCCGCGGATTCACGGTCGGCCGCGTGCGCGAGATCTCGCTTACCGACACCAACGATGTACACGTGCGCTTCACGATCCAGGAGGAGTACATCGACAAGGTCACCCGCGACTCTCTGATCCAGGTCGTGACCAACCCACTCGGAAGCGGCCAGATCCTCCTGCATCAGGGCCGCGAGCCCACTGAGCCGATAGCCGAAGGGTCTCAGATACCCACGCACGACTCCAAGCAGGGTCTCAGACTGCGCGAGGAGAACCGTGTCATTATCCTCAGAGACGCCGACCCGATCGCGCAGGCGCTCGGGCAACTCGACCCGATCCTCGCGAACGTCGACCGGGCGCTGCTGAATATCGTGAGTCTGACCGAAGAGGTCGATCTCGCCTTCCGAGGCGAGTCGGTCGGGCCTGTAGGAGCGGCGCTGACGAGTTTCGAGCACACGGTGGCCGAGCTCCAGCAGACGGTCGCGGGCGTGAACCGGGTGATCAGCGAAACGACCGGCCAGATCGACGCGGTGCTCGGCGATGTCCAGCTGATCGCAAGGAATCTCGAACAGACGAGCGCGAGCATCGCAGACCCGACCGGTCTCGTAAGAACGCTTCTCGATCCGCGAGGCAGCGTCGCGACGCTGCTCGACGACGACAACCGCCTGTTCGACGAGATCACCCTGATCATCGCCTCGCTCGAACGCAGTATCGCGGGTCTCGATGAGAGTCTCAACCAGGTAGCCGAGTTCACTGCGTACCTGAACACCGCGCAGCCTCAGATCATGTCCCTGCTCGAAGAGGGCCGACAGACGATCACCACCGGGCAGGCGGTGCTCCAGGGGATCCGCAATAATCCGCTCATCCGCGGAGGCATTCCGGAGGCGAGAGAACAGCCGACGACGTTTCGCAGCGTTCGCGACGAGGAGTTCTGATGCGAACCACGGCCCGATCATCGCCCGCATTTCTGCTCGTGACGGTCCTGCTGATCGGCTGCTCCACGACACCAAAGACACCCGACACGATCACCGATATCAAGGACCGGGCGGCCGAACACGCAGAGTTCGGCAATCGGTACTTTCAGCAGGCCAATTATCCGCAGGCGCTCCGGTTCTTCGAGCTCGCCCTCGACGCGAACACCTCGGTGGACCACCTCTCCGGGATCGCCCGCACCCACAACTCAATTGGGAATGTCTACCTCGCCGTAGGAGAGGTGGATGCGGCTGAAGCAAGCTTCACTCGCGCCTACCGTATCGCCGTCGCGCTCGAAGAACCGAACCTCCTGCTGCAGAGTGCATCCAACCTTGGTCAGGTCGCCCTGCGGCGCGACGATACGGGGCTCGCGATGGAGTTCTTCAGCCGCGCGCTCGGCTACCGCGCGCCTGATGGCGATCCGACCGACGTGGCCGTCATCCTGCACAACATCGCCACGGTGCACATCAGGCGCGGCGAGACCGATAGCGCCGAGCGCTTGCTCCGAGAGGCGATATCGATCAACACCGAAGAGCGCAAGTGGCCGGAACTCGCATCCAACCACTACATGCTCGCGTCGCTGTACAGTCGGCAGGGCAGGTTTCCTGAAGCACGCATCGAGGCGTTGCGGGCGCTCGAGCTCGACAAGCAAGTTGAGAACTCCGCCGGCATAGCGGCGGACCTGAAGGCGCTCGGGCTCATTTCGCGCCGGATGGGTGAGCTCGAAACCGCCGTCGACTACCTGAGTCGGGCTCTGCAGGTGACGGCGACGATCGGGCACGTCGAGGAGGCGGCGAGCATACTCGACCACCTTGCCTCGGTCGCTATCGAGCTCGGCCGGCCCGAAGACGCTGCGCGGTATCGCGGGCAGCGTGCGGCCCTCACGGGGGACGGCGAATGAACGGTCTCGGCAATCCGATCCTTCGGATCCTCGCATGGGTCCTGCTGCCGATCATCCTGCCGATCGCGGGAGTCGCGATCGCCTACCCGCTGTGGTACCTCGCCCTGAATCATCGCTTCGTATACACGGTCGCCGTCCCGATCTGTCTGGCGCTGATCGTCGGCACGGCTCGGCAGAGGCGCGTGTGAGCCGTCCGCGGCGCTGCATCGTCGCAATCGTCGCTGCTCTGCTGGTCTGGGCAAGAGTTGGTGCGCTGCCGGCGGAATACCCACGGATACGCACCCTCGACCGGTCGGACCCGCTCTATCTCCAGCATCAGTACGATATCCAGCGCTTCTATCGCAGCTCGAGTGCCGGCGACGACCCGCCTGCCCTGCTGATCTACCGGTATGACCTGCAGGCCGACGACACGCTCTTCGCGATTGCCGCCCGCCTCTCTATGCCGTACAGCGCGATCGCCTCGCTCAACCGTCTCTCCGATCCGTCGCTCGATCAACGATCGTCGATTCTGATCCCGGGAGTACCCGGCATCTACCTGCCTCTGAGCCCCACCTCGGATCTGGAGTTGATCATGCACGATCTCCGTCGGGAACGAGAGGCGAAGGTCCTCTCGATCGCCGAGCCGAACGGCACCCACGCGTATCGCTTCTACCCCGGGGAGGATTTCCTGCCCGAGGAGCGGACGGCGTTCCTCGGCATGACCTTTCGGCATCCGCTGCCGAACGGGCGGCTGACCTCCGCGTACGGGCCGCGGATCAACCCGATTTCCGCCCACTACACGTTTCACCGTGGGGCAGACTACGCAGCCCCGGCCGGCACTCCCGTCCTCGCCGCAAGAGGTGGGAGAGTAGGCCGTACCGGTTTCGACGATATCCTTGGAAACTACGTGATAGTGGACCACAGCGGCGGGTTCCAGACGGTCTACGGACACCTCCAGAGTATTCACGTGTCATTGAACGACGAGGTTCGTTCGGGTATGATTCTTGGCAGGGTCGGCAGCAGCGGGCTGGTGACCGGGGCTCATCTCCATTTCGAAATACGCCATAACGGCAGAACCCGCGACCCGGAATCGATGTTGCGATAGGACAGGCAATGGGACGGATCACGGTCGCTGCAGCGCTATTCCTTCTCTCCTCCACGGCATTCGCCGAGACGCTGCGCGGACCGCTGGCCGCAGAGCTCATCGTCACACCCATCGAGTCGGTAAGCGCCCGAGGAGTCGGTCTCGAGGACATCGTCCTGATCACGATCGACGGAGACGCTCGGTTCATGGATGCCATCGACATCGAACTCACGAGCCCGCCCGCGGTCGCAGACCATCCCGGCGCCCTGACGCTCTCGGTCGTCGGGCCGCTCAGCATGGAGACTCGAGCCGACGTCGCGAGTGTCGTCGGCGAAGAGCTTCTGCGTCAGCCCCTGGTGCGCGGCGGGAAGACGTTCTACCAGGTGGTTCTGAGAGAGGACGCCGGCGCGGACGCTCTACCGGCGGTGACTCGCGTGGAGCGCGTCGTCTCGCCTCAGACCTTCCCCCTTGCGCTCACGATCATCCCCCGGATGAAGGGGCAGAGTGAGGCCGTTCAGTCAGCCCAGTTCACCGTCACTGCCAGACCCGTCATCCGCGACATCGGAGCCATCGAGATCAGATACGTCCACGAGGACGGTTCTGTCTTCGACCCTGACGCTCCGCTCGCGCCGGATTTCGCGCTGACGATCGACGACGAGCCGGTCGAGGTAGACAGCGAGTACCTCGTGACGCCGGGACTGCACAGAATACGGCTGCGTTCCGAACGGTTCCAGGACCAGGATGTCACCGTCGGAGTCGACAGGGGGCGTAGCGTCACCGTCGACGTGCCTCTTCGTCTCGCTCTTGCCACCGTCCATTACTCCGTGCCGCGTAACGCCAGCGTCTACGTGAACGGCCAGCTGCGGGAGGGCTCGAGCGGGGACTTTACGGTACCTCCTGGAGAGCATACAATAGTGGTAGTAATGGGGGACTACACCGTCACGCGGAGGTTCCGCGTGGAGGAGCGGCAGACGTATTCAGTGTCGGTAACGCTGGATATCGTCATAGAAGAAGTCAAGTAATTCTCGTCGTGAGACGATAATCAAGGTGTCGGTTGTTCATTATAGTTCCCCTCCCAGTTTACTATGTGTATGGCCGACGACCTAACGGTTGGGCCGGCGCCTTCGGGCGCCGGCCTTTTTCCCCCGCAGCGCAGGCGCGGCTTCAGGATGACGGCGTCCATCCACGTTGACACAACACGCTCGCCTCCGTAACCTGTAGCTATGCGGTTCAACGGCAGGCGGCGCACCGCGCTCCTCATTCTGGTCACCTTTGCGGTCATAATCGCCGTTGCCGTGGGGGTCGCGGTCGGCGCCGCCATCGCTTCGGTTCAGAATGTTCAGCAGATCTCCCGTTCGACGGAAACCGAGTCGGCCTTGCCGTCGGTCCTGGTTGACCGCCACGGGCGTGAGATCACCGAGCTCTTCGGCGATGAGAAACGCACTATCGTCTCCATAGAAGATCTGCCGCGGCACCTCATCTACGCCCTGATAACGCGCGAGGATCGCGCGTTCTTCCAGCACAGCGGGTTCAACCTCTGGCGTATGACCAGCGCGGCGGCAAACCTCGCTCTGAACTACGTTACCGGCGGCCGCGCGGGATACTTCTCCGGCGCAAGCACCATCACCCAGCAGCTCGCCAAGATGATGTACACGGACCAGAGCGTCACCATCACCCGGAAGCTCCATGAACTCTGGTGGGCGCTCCAGCTCGAACGACATCTGACGAAGTACGAGATACTCGAGGAGTACTTCAATAGAATGCCCTTCGGGCACGGGACCTACGGCATCGAGGCAGCAAGCCAGTTCTACTTCGGGCATAGCGCTACCGAGCTCAGCGTTGCAGAGTCGGTCCTGCTTATTCTCCAGCTCTCGAGCCCGAGTTTTCGCACCTACTCGCCCATCGCGAACCCGGAGAACGCTCGCGACCTGCAGCGTGAGATTCTCACCCAGATGGTGGATCTTGGATACACGACGAGCGAAGAGGCCGACGCGAGTTTCCGCGAGTATTGGGGCGGCCACGACTACACGAGGAGCGCCAACACAGCGGCGTTTCTCGTTCGCCTCGAGCGGGATCCTGCGCCCTGGTTCACCGAGCATGTCCGTATACGCCTGCAGGATGAACTGCTGCTCGGCAGCGCCAACATCTACACCGACGGTTACCGCGTACACACGACGCTCGATCTCGACTTTCAGAGGGCGGCACAGAAGGAGCTCTGGGACGGTATCCAACAGGCGAACGAGACCTACCGCCGCAATCAAATCGGCAACCAGGAACGGAGCGAACGTTTCATCCCGATGGTCGAGATGCTGTCGGTCGGATTAGACGTCGAGAATAT